>JAYWIB010000453.1:0-2537 GCA_043789265.1 Chitinophagaceae bacterium | reverse complement strand
GCGCCCGCTACCGCAATGCGCTGGTGATAGAGCCATACATAAGGGTGGATATAGGTTTCAGCGCATTGCTGCTGAGCGAAAAAAATAAACGCCGCAGCCACAGCCCCTTCAGAAATTTTGAAAATATATGGGCAAGCTTTGAAGTATTTAATTTGATTGACAGACCGAATACCATTTCTTATCAACTGGTAAAAGATTTTTCAAACACCGTATACAGCATCCCCAACAGGCTTACACCACGATTGATAAATTTTAAAATCGTTGGCAGATTTTAACAGAAGAATTCAATAACATGTTGTTTCAACTTATTGAAGTGAAAAAAAAAATTACAGCAGAAAGAGACAAACTGGTTGCTTCGCTTTTTCTGCGTATTACCTGCATTACCTGGCTCATTACAAAAATAATTACCTGGCGTATGTGGACCACCAGCAGGCTGTTTCCGCTTGCACCGCACTTTGAGTTTTTGGTGGCACCTGCTGCTGTACACGGGTTACTTTTTGCTGTGTCAGTTTTGCTGATGCTTGACCTTATTTTTTTTAACCCCACTAAAAAAGTGCTGCTGTGCCTGCTGCTTGCAGAAGTGGCAGCCTGCCTGTTTGATCAGGCTAGGTGGCAGCCCTGGGAGTACCAGTTTATTTTCACCTTGTTTATTTATATAGTGAGCAGCCACCAGGTGAGTAAAATACTTGCGGGCACCGGGTTTTTAATGGTCTCCACTTATTTCTACAGTGGTGTCGGAAAATTTAATCCCGGCTTTTTGTATTTGTTCTGGGATGGTATGCTGCTGAAAAGTTTTTTTAAACTGCCTGATGCTGTTACCCATCAAAGCATTGTTTATTATGGAGGTTACGTATTGGGGGTAATTGAATTAATTTTCGGGCTTGGTTTACTGTTTTTTAAAACACAAAAGTTTTGTGCATGGATGCTGATAGCAATGCACATTTTTATTATGGTGGTGGTAGGCCCGCTGCCTTTTGGCCTTCACTATAATTTTTCTGTATGGCCATGGAATGTGCTGATGATTATACAGCTTTACCTGGTGTTTATTTATGAGGCATCGGCGGCTATTGCTGTAAAAGAATTGTGGCAGGGCTGGGCAAAAATTGTTTTAATAGCCTGGGGCTTTTTACCAATGCTGAATCATACATTGGGATGGTGGGATAATTTTTTATCGTCCCGTCTTTTTGCCGGTGTTCATCCACAACTGGTTTTATGCATACAGGACAGTGCAGAGCTGAAGGAATTAAAACCATACCTGTATAAAAAAGATCCATTAAATCTTTGTGCTGGAAAGGCCTATGTAAACATACAGGCATGGAGTATGAAAGAAATAAAATCGCCTTCTTATATTGAAGAGCGGGTGTGCAGGATAATAAGAAAAAAGTGGATGGAAAGTCATCCGGGTTCTTCTACAAAAGGCATCATCTATTATTACACCGGGCTTGGCAAAATAAGGATAGCAGGAGATTGATTTTTTGTTTTCATGCAAAGAAGCAAAGAGCGCAGATAAGCAAAGAATAGATAATTGATAAAATTATATTCTTTGCTTTAAGGCGTGCAGCACTTGATTTAGTTGTAACAGAAAAAAAGCAGTTTTGCTTTTAAAAATAACTGAGATTAGTTTTTGGTGTAAGCGTAAGCAATGTTTCATACATCAGCTTTATGGTTTGCTCCACATCTCTCTTGTGCAGCATTTCTACCGTAGTATGCATATAACGCAGCGGAATAGAGATGAGTACGCTTGGGCATCCGTCGTTGGCATAAGCGAATGAATCGGTATCGGTACCTGTACTGCGGCTTACAGTGTGCAACTGCACAGGTATTTTATTTTTTTCGGCCACTGCCTGCACCACGTCCAGCAATTTATTATGCACCGCCGGGCCAAACGTAAGTGACGGGCCTTTACCACACACGGTATCGCCCTGTATTATTTTGCTAATCATTGGTGTGCTGGTATCATGTGTTACATCTGTAATGATGGCCACATTTGGTTTTATTCTTCTTGCAATCATCTCTGCACCACGCAGCCCTATTTCTTCCTGCACAGCATTTACCACGTACAGTCCGTAAGGCAATTTTTTTCTGTTTTGCTGCAGCAGGCGGGCTACTTCTGCAATCATAAATCCGCCGATGCGGTTATCAAATGCACGCCCAATCAGGTAATCATAGGCCAGTGCTTCGTACCCATTTTCGTAAGTAACCACAGCACCAATGTGTATGCCGAGGGCTTCTACTTCCTTTTTACTGGAAGCACCGCAGTCTAAAAAAAGATTTTCTACTTTGGGCTGTATTTCTTTATCGCCGCTGTGCATACGGGTATGTATGGCTGGCCATCCAAACACCGCTTTTACCGGGCCTTTTTTTCCATGAATAAATACCCTCATTGATGGCGCAATCTGGTGATCCACGCCACCATTGCGTTTCAGGTAAATCAATCCTTCAGCAGAAACATAATTTACAAACCAGCTTATCTCATCCGCATGTGCTTCTATCACTACTTTAAACGGCGCAGTGGGGTTAATAACGCCTACGGCTGT
>JAYWIB010000452.1:0-2541 GCA_043789265.1 Chitinophagaceae bacterium | reverse complement strand
AGCAAAACAAAGGGCTTGAAATATTTGCATGGTGCATCATGCCAAGCCATGTTCATTTGATTATAAGCAGTCATGTTAAGCTATTAGAAGATATTGTTAGAGATTTAAAAAGGCATACTTCCGAACAACTGAGAAAGCTAATAAACGGACATCCTGCAGAAAGCAGACGGGAGTGGATGGTATGGATAATGGAAAGGGCAGGCAAAAAAAACGGCAATAACTGTAACTGGCAGTTCTGGCAGCAACATAATAAGCCATTGGAAATTACAGATGATAAAATGTATGAAAAGGTGGTGTATTATATTATCAAAATTCTGTGACAAGCGGATTTGTATATGAGGCAGAGCAATGGGTATACAGCAGTGCATAAGGCTATGCAAAGAATGACGGCATAATAAAGTTAACAGAAAGCTAAATAGTAAAAGTATAAGGCAAAAGGATTGCAGCCGCACAAAAACCATGGCTACAGCCTTGCGCCAAAGGCACGCTCTTTTCGATGCTTGCGCCAAACGGAGACCTAAAAAATCACGCTTATTTTAAAAATTATCTCGGACTACAATAATAAAAAATTAATGCTATGATACAATCCAAAGCGAACAACATTCAAAAATTAGGATTGAGTTTGTTACTATCGTTTATCACATTTTACATATACGCTCAAAAAAACAACGCAACACTCCAGTTAGTTTCGCTTCAAACAAAGCCGATTATTAAAAAAGGAGATAAAGGAACTGAAGACAACCAGTTTGGTTTTGAAGGCGGAACCTGTAGAAAAGTAAATGGTGTTTATTACCTGTTTGTAACTGAAGTATTTAATTTACCAAAAACAGCGGCCGTGAGGTTAGCAATTTGGAAAAGTAATAACGGACTAAAATTTAGAAAAATTAGGGTAATTGCTGAAACCAATCGTAACTGGGAAGATACCACTAATCATATGTCGCCATGGGCACCCAATGCAGTATATGATGATGACAGGAAAGTGTGGAGTGTTTTTAATGTAGGGTACAGAAGAAAGGCAAATTCCACCAGCGTGTATAACATGAGTGGAAGAATATTAAGGCACGATTCAAAAGTAAAAGGTATTAACGGTATTGCCGGCCCTTACAAAGAAGCTGCATGGTTAGATATTGACAAAACACCGGAATGGTTTGAAGGTCCTGGAGAAATGCTGTCATTTTATCCCTATAAGGTGGGCAAAGAGTGGTGGGCATTCTATGGTGCTAACAGTGTACCCGAAGCAGTAGACGCAACCGGTGCAACAGACCCAAATGCAAAAAATATTTTTTATGCAGGTTTGCTTAAAGCAACCCGTGGGTTAACCAGCAAATGGGCTAGGCAAACGGCATTGAATCCGGTGCAAATGGATAGCAGCTTTGTGGAAAATTCAATAGTTACCAAGGTATCTCCAAACCTTTATATCAACCTATATGATGGAGCTAATAAACAGGAGTTATCTTATGCTTGTTCTAAAGACGGTATTCATTGGGAAAAGGAACAATTATTACAAATACCCAATGCACCAGCCTGGATAAAAAATACCAGGACACCTCTTTGTTTAATTAATGAAGGCAAAGGTATCTATACTATTTTTTTTACAGCTTTTGACGGCAAAAATCCTGATAATATAGAACCAACATGGCATGATGGATTTGGTAATGTAGGAAAGTTGCAGGTAAAAATTATCACCAATAAAAAATAGTAATGACCCTCGTATGGCGCAAGGTTCTTCTTCTCAGCAACCTCTTCAATCAAAGTTGCCACCTTTTAAATTATTAGATTTCCAGCCACGTCTCTTTGCCGGGCAATGAGCATGACCAAAGGACGTGGCGTTAAATGCAACAGAAACTGGTAGTTTTATAATGTTATTCTCCAAATTATTTTAGTATGCCATTAAGGCAAACCACTTTATGGAAATGGAAAAATATGGCTGTTATAAAAAATAAAAAGTAAATGCAATAACCGCAACTCCTCAGCTTTACTTATGGCTCATTGAGAGACGTTGCTTGAAAAAAAATCCTTAATAAAAAAATATGCCCAAGCTTAGTAAATTTCTTTTAATAAATTTCTTATTGTGTATTCTGGTGCATCTTATTTTATATATCTATACATCCAATCATCCAAAATTGGTGGCTTCACATTTTGATGGCAATAATAACCCTAACGGTTTTTTGCAAAGTACAGATTATTGTTTTTTCAGCCTTTTAGTTTGCCTTATTTTTTCAGTAACTGCTTTAATTATTCAAAAAGTCAATAGGCATTTAGTATTAGTCCAAATCTGCTTAGCTATTGTAACTCTATTGATTACTATAAGTACTTTAAAAACTATTGCTTCCGGAGCAAGTCTCTAACCTTTAATTTTTCATAGGCGATGACTCTGCGCCGGGCGTGTGCGTTAGCTGCAGGTCTCGCCGAACTAAGGAAACCCATTACCTTTTTGATTTTGTGATTTAATTTCCAGCCACGTCTCTTTGCCGGGCAATGAGCATGGCCAAAGGACGTGGCGTTAAATACAAAAGAAACTGGTGTGCTTTATAATGTCAT
>JAYWIB010000451.1:0-2542 GCA_043789265.1 Chitinophagaceae bacterium | reverse complement strand
TTAATATCCTGGTTGGTAGGTGGATTAAATTTCCAGATTGAACATCACCTGTTTCCAAAAGTTTCTCATATACACTACCCTGCCATCAGTAAAATAATAAAACAGACCTGTGCAGAGTTTGACATAAAGTATACAGAATTTAAACGGATGCGTCATGCAGTAATGTCTCATGCCATGTACCTGCGTAAGATGGGTCAGCCAGTATAAATTTATTTAAACCATTTTAAGTCTTTGTATCACCTCCATGTACAAAGGCTTTTTTGTTTCGCTACGTCTGCAAAAAAAGTATACCTGCAGTTTTGTAAGTTTGCACCACAATTAACCTAAGATGCCTGAAGAAAAGAGCCTGAATTTTATTGAAGAAATAATTGAAGCTGATTTAAAGAATGGAAAATACAATTCCATTCTTACTCGTTTTCCGCCGGAGCCAAATGGCTATCTGCACATTGGTCATGCAAAAAGTATCTGCCTCAATTTTGGCCTTGGTATAAAGTATGGCGGCAAAACAAATCTGCGTTTTGATGATACTAACCCCACCAAAGAAGAAACCGAATATGTGGACAGCATCAAAGAAGACATACAGTGGCTTGGCTTTACCTGGGCTAATGAATTTTATGCCAGTGATTATTTTGAACAGTTGTATGGCTATGCCGTTGATCTTATTAGCAAAGAACTGGCGTATGTAGATGATTCCTCTGCCGAAGAAATAGCAGCGCTGAAAGGCACCCCCACCACACCGGGTACTGACAGCCCGTACAGAAACAGAACGTCGGAAGACAATCTGCGTCTGTTTGCTGATATGAGGACAGGAAAATATCAGGATGGCGAAAAAGTATTGAGAGCCAAAATAGATATGGCTGCTCCCAATATGCACATGAGAGACCCGATAATTTACCGCATAAAACATGCACAGCACCACCGCACCGGCGATGCCTGGTGCATCTATCCCATGTATGATTTTGCACATGGCCAAAGCGACAGCATCGAAAAAATTACCCACAGCATTTGTACACTGGAGTTTATTCCACACCGGGAACTGTATGACTGGCTGATAGAAAAACTTGACATTTATCCATCACGCCAGTATGAATTTGCAAGGCTCAATATGACCTATACGGTAATGAGTAAACGAAAATTGCTGCAACTGGTGCAAGAAGGATATGTATGCGGCTGGGATGATCCCCGAATGCCCACCATCAGCGGCATGCGCCGCCGCGGCATACCTGCAGAAAGCATCCGCAGCTTTTGTGATAAAATTGGTATAGCCAAAAGAGAAAACATGATCGACTTCAGCCTGCTGGAGTTTTGTGTAAGGGAAGATTTAAATAAAACGGCGCTGAGGGTAATGGCTGTGCTTGACCCGGTTAAACTCATCATCACCAATTATCCGGAAACACAATCAGAAGAGCTAATAAGCGAAAACGGACCTGATGAAACATTTGGCACCCGTACCATTCCTTTCAGCGGGGAGCTGTGGATAGAGAGAGAAGATTTTATGGAAGTGCCTGCCAAAAAATATTTCAGGCTTGCACCCGGCGCACTCGTAAGGTTAAAGAGCGCTTATATTGTACAATGCACCGGCTGCGCCAAAGATGATGCTGGAAATATTACTGAAATATATTGCACCTATATCGCTGAAAGTAAAAGCGGCGGCGACTCCAGCGGCATCACTGCCAAAGGAACCATACACTGGGTAAGTGCAGCCCATGGAGTAAAGGCATCTATCCGCCTGTACGACAGGCTGCTGCTGGCGGAAAATGCCGCAGCAGAAGAAGGCGACTTTAAAGAATACATTAATCCAAACTCTCTGCAGGTAACAGAAAATGCCTGGGCAGAACCTTCCTTAAAAAATGCGGCTGTGCATAACCGTTACCAGTTTATTCGCAAAGGATATTTTTGCTTAGATGCAGACAGTACTGCTGACAAATTAATATTTAACCGCACCGTTACGTTAAAGGATGCATGGACAAAAGAAACAAGGAAAAATTAATCCGGCTTTTTTTCTTCATTGAGTTTTAAATCTGGAAAGACCGCCGCAACCATCATAAGTATAATAGAAAGCAGCATGGTATACAGCGCAGGCTTTTGTTCGGGGCAATATGCTTTATAGCAGGAAACAAATAAAATATAAGTTTTGATGGCATAACCCACGCCAAGGGCGCATACAAAAAGATTGGTTCTTTTAGCCCACACTTTGGGTACCAAAAATAATACAAACGCTGTAACCGCTACCAGCAGTAAGAATTTCCCGGGCTTACCGTACTGATTCTGGTATGAATAAAAGCCGGTAAAAGATTGCTGTATATCTGCAAAATATGCCCACGGAAAAAAGCAGGAAGCAATGAGTGCAATGCATGCCAGCAAACCTGCCCGGTGTAAATAAGTAGCGCCCATAGTTAAACTTAAAAAAAAACCTCTCTGAAATTAGAGAGGGAACATTTTTTTGGAGGTCCCGAGCAGATTTGAACTGCTGTACGAGCTTTTGCAGAGCTCTGCCTAACCTCTCGGCCACAGGACCAAAAATTGAAATAAATTTACAAGT
>JAYWIB010000450.1:0-8996 GCA_043789265.1 Chitinophagaceae bacterium | reverse complement strand
TGACAGCCTGTACCTGCAAAAAAGTATTGAACCATTGATGGTAGTAGCAATACATGCAGGCAAACGGGAAGAGGAATATGGAGTGGCAGGCTATCCTGATTTTATGGACAGGGGAAATAAAGCTGACAAGTATGCGGCATTTATTGACAATGAATTGTATGCATTTATAAAAAAGAAAGCGGGTGTAAGAAAATTTAAAAGCGTAGTAATAGCCGGCTGTTCGCTGGGCGGATTGTCTGCCATGGATATAGCGTGGAACCATGCAGATAAAATTGATAAGGTGGGAGTGTTCTCCGGCTCGTTCTGGTGGCGGGATAAAGACCAGGCTGCAAGAGATTATTCCGATGATAAAAACCGCATACTGCTGAACTTTATCAAGACATCCCGTAAAAAACCACATTTGAAATACTGGCTTTATGCAGGTGCTAAAGAAGAAACCGGCGACCGGGATAAAGACGGCATCATAGATGCAGTGGATGATACAAGGGATGTGGTGGCGCTGATAAAAAGTAAAAATGTATGCCTGCCTCAGGATGTGGTATACACAGAATCTGCAGAGGGCATACATGATTATGTAAGCTGGAAAAAAGTGCTGCCCCAATTTTTATTGTGGGCTTTTGGTAAGTAAAGATGCAGGTGCATGCATAGATTGGAAAAAAATTTCCAGCTTATATTCCACCTGCTATACCAACGCTTTCCGCATTACAAAATCTCCAAATTTTTCGCCATTGTTTTTTTCATTTTTAAATAAAGAAAACAGATCATCGAGTGTGCTTAATATGGCAGGTTCATCCAATGCTTCTCTATAAATTTTATTCAGGC
This sequence comes from Chitinophagaceae bacterium, assembly GCA_043789265.1. GTDB lineage: Bacteria > Bacteroidota > Bacteroidia > Chitinophagales > Chitinophagaceae > Ferruginibacter. The sequence goes on along the minus strand of JAYWIB010000450.1, from coordinate 8,174 downwards.
GCTGCCCTTCATGATCGCCACCTATGTGCACATTATAATGGCCGGGGCCCGTGCCTACAAAGCCTATTTCTGCTGCATATGGGCGGCCACATCCATTAGGGCAGCCTGTCATGCGAATGATGATATTTTCATCATCCAGTTTATATTTATTCAGCAGTGGTTCTATTTTAGAAAGCAGCGAAGGCATGTAGCGCTGTGCTTCTGCCAGTGCCAGCGGGCAGGTGGGCAATGCCACGCAGGCTATTGAATTTTTTCTTACAAGAGAAGCACCTTCAGTATGTGCGGCCACTTTAAATTCATCTAAAGTATGTTGTATGGCAGCTTTATCGGCTTCGGCCACATCAGCAAGCATCACATTTTGTGTAGCAGTAAAATGAAAATTACATTTACCTGTTTTGGCTATCTCCAGCAATGCAGTTTTTAAAGCCTGCTTTTCATCATCCAGCACCCGGCCATTTTCTACAAACACCGTATAGTACCACAATCCATTTTCTGCATGGTGCCATCCATAATAATCACTCCTTGCAGTAAAAGTAAAAGGCTGTGCAGGCTCCAGTAAAAAGCCACAGCGTTTTTCCACTTCGGCTTTAAAATTGTCCACGCCCATCCTGTCCACGGTATATTTTAACCTGGCCAGTTTGCGATCGCTGCGGTTACCAAAATCTCTTTGCGTAGTTACTACTTCATACACCACTTTCAAAATATTTGCAGTGTCTGCAAAACCAATCACTGTTGCCAGCCTTGCGTAGGTTTCTGCATTGCCATGGGTGGTGGACAGGCCGCCGCCCACAGCCACATTGAATCCCAGCAATGTGTTGTTTTTAATAATTGCTACCAGGCCTAAATCATTTGTAAAAACATCGCTGTCATTATTTGGCGGAATGGCGATGCCTATTTTAAATTTTCTTGGCAAATATTTATCAAGGTACAGCGGATCTTCCTCTTCTTTTTTATCCACTATTTTTTCTTCATCCAGCCATATTTCATAATAAGCTTTTGTTTTCGGCATCAGCAGTTCGCTTATTTTATCAGCATAGGCAAACACCTCGGCATGTATGGCCGATTGCTTTGGATGCGATGCACAGGTAACGTTTCGGTTGATATCGCCACAGGTGGCAATGGAATCGAGCGCTGCTTCATTAAACGATCGGATGGTGGGCTTTACATGAGATTTTAAAATACCATGCAACTGAACTGTCTGCCGGGTGGTAATTTTTATTACGCCTGTAGTATGCTCATCTGTTACTTTATTCAGCGCTATCCATTTTTGCGGAGATAAAAATCCACCGGGCAGCCGGAGGCGAATCATAAAAGTATAGAGCCTGTCTAATTTTTTTTCTGCTCTTTCTTCCCGCCTGTCCCGGTCATCCTGCTCATACATGCCATGAAATTTTATTACGGCCTTATCATCCTCACGGATGGCGCCGGTAATTTCATCTTTCAAACTTTCTTCAATGCTGCCCCGCAGGCCATCACTGGCTATTTTAATTCCTTCTATTGCAGATGGTTTATTTTTATCTGACATAATTATTTTTTTGTACCAAACATTATTTCTTTTTTCATCTTCAGTGGCGTTGTCACTGACCCCGAGCAAGGCATGTGTGCGGCATCGGGGCACTCTTGCACTGCATTTCTATATTCTTCTTTTCCCACCTTGCAGGTTCAATGGGTTGCACCATTGTTATTAACATTCAACCACTCCCGGTTACATTTTAGAAAGCATTTACAAATCTCATGCTCCAGTTCCTCCCCTCAGGGGAGGTCAGGAGGGGCTGGCTTCTAATACACATCCTTTTCATACCTGCCACTCTCTTCCAGTTCTTCTAAAAATTCTTTGGCGCCTTCGGGTGTTTTGTTACCATATTTTTCAATGATAGACAGTAAAGTTTTTTCTACATCGGCACTCATCGGATCTTTTTTACCGCATACAAAAAAAGATGCGCCACCGTGCAGCCAGTTGTACAGCTCTTCTCCATTTTCCAGCATGCGGTGCTGCACATAAATTTTTTCCGGCTGATCCCTGGAGAAGGCAAGATTTATTTTTGTAAGCGTTCCTGTTTCATAAAAATTCTGCATCTCGGTCTGGTACAGAAAGTCAGTAACAAAATGCTGTTCTCCAAAAAACAGCCAGTTGCGCCCTGAAGCACCTGTGGCATCCCGTTCTGCAAGAAACGAACGGAACGCTGCAATGCCCGTACCCGGCCCCACCATAATAATATCCTTATTTTCTGCTGGCAGTTTAAAACGTTTGTTGGGCTGTATAAAAAAACTTTGCTGCTTACCAATTTTAAAGTGACCCAGGTAATCTGAACACAGTCCAAGTTTTGTTTGATTGTTCACATTATATACATCCTTTGCCACTATAATGTGCACCTCCCCATCGTGTGCCGCAGGCGCAGATGCAATAGTATACAGCCGGGGCGACATGGCATTTAATCCCACCACTATTTCTTCAAACTGTGCCACATTTTTTACAGGATACTGCTTCAGCAAATCCAGCAGGTCGGCACGTCCGGGTGCGATGGTATGACCGGCAATTTTTGCATACTGCTGTACCAGCCTTTCTGTTAAATAAACAATATTTATTTTTCGTTTAAGCAATTCGTACAAGCTAATTTTTTCATTTTTAAATGATACAGATTTATTGCCATCCGCTTTGCTCACTGCGATGATATCTGTAACTACCTGCGAATCGTTTTCAGGAACAATGCCGATGGAGTCTCCGCATTGGTACTGCAGGTTTTCCGCAGCCAGTTCTATGTGCCAGGTTTCTTTATTAGAGCCCCGGTCGTTCAGGTTAATGTGGTTGAGTACGGTGCCGGTGTATACCTGCTTGCCGGTTTTTTTAGCTGGCACAGGTGCTGCAGCAGGCGTTGCCGTTAGTGCCACATCTTTACTAACAGTAAATGTTTTTAACACATCATTGAACCATTTCACTGCATCTTCCTCATATTCCAAATCGCATTTTTGCAAAGGCACAATGCGTTTGCCACCCAGCCTGTCCAGTTGCTCATCTACATCCTCGCCTGTTTTACAAAACAAGGGATAAGAAGTATCACCAAGCGCAAGCACACTGTATTTTAATTTATCGAGTTTAAACCCATTGTTGTGAATGTGATCGTAAAATTTTTTTGCAGCCGCTGGCGGCTCACCCTCACCGTGAGTGCTTACCACCGCAAGCAAATACTCTTCCTTAGGCAAATCTGTAAGCCGGTATTGATCCATGCCCACCACTTTTGCATGAATGTGTTTTTGTTTTGCTTTGGTGGCAAATTCGGTAGCCAGCTTTTTTGAATTACCTGTTTCTGTTCCGTACACGATGGTAATTTTATTTATCGCAGGCGGTGCAGCATTTATTTCTGCCGCAGGCGCCTGCCCACCCTGCACCACTCCGTTCAGATAGCCGTTCATCCATAACAGTTCCTCTCTGGAAGAAGCCTTAATGAGATCAAGCAGTATTTTAAATTTTGATTCACCGAGCATGTCAGTCTGTTGCTTTTTTAGTTTCAGTATTATTTATTTCATTCAGCAGTTGTTCAAAGTGTACATCCTCAGCAGGTTTAAAATATTCGCCGGGCAATGGCGCATTTTTAAGCCAGTTAAATTTTTGCTGCAGTGCCGTTACTTTACCAATAATAACCAGTGTGGGTGACGCATACACTGCAGCGGCAGTACAGGCTGCATAACCTTTCAAACTGCTGACCTGCACCTGCTGCATGGGTGTGGTGGCCTGCTGTATTACCGCCATTAATTTATCATCGGCAATATTATTTTTTACAAGATGCTGCACCACGTCATCCAGAGTTTCCGACGACATATAAAACACCAGTGTATCATCAGTGGCTGCCAGTTCTTTCCAGTAGGCTGCGGATACCACATCCGATTTATAAAATGTAAGCAGCCGGATAGCAGTGGAATAGCCACGTGCTGTTAATGGTATACCTGCATACGCCGCTGCACCCATCGCTGCTGAAACGCCCGGCACAATTTCATAGGGGATGTTGTGCGCTGCCAGTGTTTCCAGTTCGTCTAGTATATTTGAAAACACAGTAGCGTCGCCACCTTTTAAACGCACTACCAGCTTACCTTCTAAAGCATACTGTACTAACAGTTCGTTGATGCTTTTTTGCGGTGTGCTGAAACCCCGGCGGCATTGCTTACCTACATAAATTATTTCAGCATTTTTATTTACGTGTGTACCTAAAATTTCTTTACTCACCAGCCTGTCCGTAAGCACCACATCTGCCTGCTGCAACCAGCGTACAGCCTTTAGCGTTATCAGCTCCGGATCGCCACAACCGGCGCCTGCTAAAATCACTTTTCCCTTTTTTTGATGCTGCATTTTTTGTGGTTGATACAAATGAGGTACAATAATTTCTTTTGAAACTTTTTATACAAACAAACCTTCAATAGATAAATATCTTTCGCCGGTGTCATAATTATATGTAAGCACTTTTGCTCCTGCCGGTATTTCGGCTAACTTTTTAGCAACTGCTGCTAATGAGGCGCCGGTGGAAATACCTACAAGTATGCCTTCTTCTTTTGCCAGCCGCTGTGCATATGCGAAAGCATCGTCTTTACTTACCTGTATTACACCATCCAGTATTTCTTTATTTAAAATTGAAGGCACAAAGCCAGCGCCAATACCCTGTATGGGATGCGGCGATGGACTGCCGCCACTTAATACCGGCGATAATTCAGGTTCTACTGCAAATACTTTGATACCGGGAAATTTTTCTTTCAGCACTTCGGCCACGCCGGTGATATGCCCGCCTGTACCTACGCCTGTAATTAAATAATCAATCCCTTCCGGAAAATCATTTAATATTTCCTGTGCGCTTGTGGTGCGGTGTATGGCAGTATTGGCTGGATTGTCAAACTGCTGCGGCATCCATCCGCCAGGTGTGGCAGCGGTAAGCTCAGTTGCTTTTTCGATGGCGCCTTTCATACCTTTTTCTCTTGGAGTAAGCACAAACTCGGCTCCATAAATTGCCATCAGCCTGCGGCGTTCTATGCTCATACTTTCGGGCATTACCAAAATAATTTTATATCCTTTTACTGCCGCCACCAAGGCCAGGCCAATGCCTGTATTGCCCGAAGTGGGTTCAATAATTACACTGTCTTTATTCAGCAATCCTTTTTGCTCGGCATCTTCTATCATTGACAATGCAATGCGATCTTTAATGCTGGCACCGGGATTTGTTCTTTCTAATTTAATCCACACCTCGTGCTGACTGCCATACAATTTATTGATGCGTACATGCGGTGTGTTACCGATGGTTTCTAAAATGTTATTTGCTTTCATTTGAAAAAGTTTAAAGTTTACCCCCATCCGCTAAAGGGAGCCATTGATTATTGTTATTTTTGTTACTGAATGTTTTTATTTTTTTGAACCTGATCTTTTTTTCTTTCTATATCCTGCTCAGCACTTCTATCTTCCATTTTATCACTGCTAAAACATTTTTCACTTTCTAATTAAAATTTTATACCCGCTTCAAAATCTAATTAATCATCCAATCCTTGCCCTATCCCTCCCCTCGGCGGAGGTTAGGAGGGGCTTTAGGAGAGGCTCATATCACAAAATTCAACACATCCGGCAGGGGATTTTTATCCCTGATACTTACTTCACTTTTATGATAAACAATGGAAAATGGCAATACCGAATTGGTAAGCCAAACATTGCCGCCAATTACACTGTCGTGGCCAACCACCGTATCGCCGCCCAGTATGGTGGCGCCGGAATAAACAATCACATTGTCTTCAATGGTGGGATGTCTTTTTACCTGCACCATACTTCTGTTTACACTTAAGGCGCCGAGTGTAACACCCTGATAAATTTTTACATTGTTACCAATTATTGTGGTTTCTCCCACTACTATACCTGTACCATGATCGATAAAAAAAGGATTTCCAATGGCGGCGCCGGGATGAATGTCGATACCCGTTTTGCTATGGGCATATTCTGCAAAAATGCGTGGTAAAATATGTACACCCTGCAGCAGCAACTGGTGAGAAAAACGATACACCGCAATGGCATAAAAACCGGGATAAGCCACCAATACTTCTTCAATTGATTTTGCTGCAGGATCAAAATCAAGTACTGCCGCCGCATCTTTCAGCAAGGCATCGTAAATGGCAGGTACACTATCAAAAAATGCATTGGCAATAAGTTGTGTTTTTTCTCCATCACTCACCACATCATATACCAGCGTGGAAAGATGGCTCTTGTAAGATTCAAATTCTTTCGCCAGTTCAAACTCTGATAATTTTTTTTGTTTGTCCGGTGTAAATAAAAATTCAAAAAATCCATCAATAAACTCCACTGCCAGTTCCTTATCAGGAAATGTGGAATCTGATAACTGATGCTGCTGATAAAGTGTATGTATAAAGCCTGGAATCATGGAGAGTTGTGAAATTTTGTGATGTTTTATTGTATAAGGTTTAAGGTTTGTCCTTGCCTAGATAAATGTTTATGTGCCACCAATCATTCTATATTTCTTAATACTCAATCTCAATCTCAATACTCAATTTTTAATATTCAATATCACTGCTCACCATTCACTATTCACAATTAGCAATTCACCATTCACTCTATCATACATGCGCCTACTGTTACATTGCTTGTTTCGTCAATTAATATAGCCCCGCCATTTACCCTTATCTTTTTATATTCATCAAATGGAATGGGTGATGCTGTTTTTATTGTTGCCCTTACCACATCATTCAGCACTGCCTCATCGGGGGCTGGTAATTTTTTCAGGGAGTTTACATCCAGCTTATACTCTATGTCTTTTACTGCAGCCTTTACCACACGGCTGTTTATTTGTAATAAATATTTGTTGCCCGGCACCAGCGGTTTATTTCCCATCCAGCACAGCAGCACTTCAAACTGGTTACTTACTGAAGGCTGGTTGGCCGTATGTACAATTACATCTCCTCTGCTGATGTCCACGTCATCTTCCAGGTGCAGCACTACACTCTGCGGTGCAAACGCTTCTTCTATTTCTTCTCCTGCTACTTCTATCTTACTAACGGTGCTGGTTAGCCCGGAAGGCAGCACAGTTATTTTATCTCCCTTTTTATATATACCGCTTATCACTTTTCCGGCATAGCCGCGGTAGTCGTGCAAATCATCCGTTTGCGGACGGATAACATACTGCACCGGAAACCTTGCATCGGACAAATTGATATCATCTGCCAGCACTACATTTTCTAAAATGTGCAGCAGCGATTCGCTTTCGTACCAGGGAAAGTTGGGAGACTTCTCAACAATATTATCGCCATTGATGGCGCTGATGGGTATATAGGTAATGTCTTTTAAACCGAGTGTGGCAGCCACTTCTGCGTAGTCAATTAAGATATTGTTGTACACATCCTGCGAATTGTTTACCAAATCCATTTTATTTACCGCCACCACTACATGCGGAATATTAAGCAGCGATGCAATGATGGAATGCCTCCTTGTTTGCTCCACCACACCATTGCGGGCATCTACCAAAATGATGGCAAGGTCAGCATTGGAAGCACCTGTTACCATGTTGCGTGTGTACTGAATATGACCCGGCGCATCTGCAATAATAAATTTGCGTTTGGGTGTGCTGAAATATTTATACGCCACATCAATGGTAATACCCTGCTCTCTTTCTGCACGCAGGCCGTCGGTAAGTAATGCCAAATCTATTTCACCATCTTCCCTGTTTTTTGTTTGCTTTTCGATGGCTTCCAGTTGATCGATCATAATAGATTTACTGTCGTACAATAAACGGCCAATTAAAGTGCTTTTACCATCATCCACACTGCCTGCTGTAATAAAACGTAAAATATCCATGTTTGATTTATGATGTCCGATTTGTGATGTATGATTTATGATGTATGATTTATGATATCCGATTTGTGATGTTTGATTTATGATGTCTGATTTATCATGTCTGATTTATGATGTCTGATTTGTGATGTATTATTTGTGATGTATTATTTTTTGGCTCAATATTTATTTGTCTGTACAAACAATTATGCGATGCAAAAATGATGTTGGTGTTAAAAAAAGATTTAAGAAATTTGAAAACCCCATTCACCATTCACCTCTCCTTAAAAATATCCTCCCTTCTTTCTGTCTTCCATAGCTGCTTCGCTCACCCTGTCATCAATTCTTGTTTCGCCCCGCTCACTCGTTT
>JAYWIB010000449.1:0-2548 GCA_043789265.1 Chitinophagaceae bacterium | reverse complement strand
CCGCTGTAGCTAAGGCATCTGTAATAACATGCATTATCACTTTTCTCCACTTCAAAATCATTTCTTCAGTCAGCAAAAACATTTTGCATGCTGCGTATACGTCATATGCATCATACAATGCCCATTGCACCGCTGCGAAAACATTTTTGCCATCAGCAAAAACATTTTGCATGCTGCGTATACGTCATATGCAGCATACAATGCCCATTGCACCGCTGCGAAAACATTTTTGCCATCAGCAAAAACATTTTGCATGCTGCGTATACGCCATATGCAGCATACAATGCCCGTGGTACTGCTACAGAAAACATTGCTTTAGTAAGCAAAAACATTTTGCATGCTGCATATACGCCATATGCAGCATACAATGCCTTTTGTATTACAAAAGATGCCTTTTGCACCACTGCAGAAAACATTTATTCAGTGAGCAAAACATTTTTCGGCAGCAGGCACATTTGCTTTGTACTGCCGCAGATGAGCAGGATGTGCATACAAAAAACACACGCAGTGCTGATATGCCACGGAAATGTATTGAGGAGGTGCAGTATACAAAAAACGGAAGAATGTGACATTATACGGCAAAATGTGACAAATTTAAAATAATAACTGCATCAGTCAGTTATACAGGGCAGCCATGATATTGTGGTCAACAACAAAATCGATATGGTATGAAAACACCTAAGATTGTTTTAGGGTTTACCAGATTTACCGATGCAGATTTTGATACACTGGCACGTCATATAGACGACAGCCTGGATAGCAACCCGAATTTTCCGGTGCTTAATCCTGATGGTGCAATCAGAAGTGCTGCGGTAATTGCCTACACTCAATCGCTGGCTGTGGCGGAAGGGTTGGGCAGGGTAAACGTAGCCGAAAAAAAAGCCAACCGCAAGTTGCTGGAAGGTATTTTAAAACAAACTGGCCTGGATGTGATGAACATTGCCAATGGTAATGAAGCTACGCTGGCTACAAGTGGTTTTCCATTTGTAAAGCCTGCCGATTCAAAACCCATGGGCAACCCGGGTAACGTTACCATCAGCAATGGTACTACCTCGGGAGAGCTGGTTGTATTTGTAAAAGCTGTAGAAAAAGCCAAAAGCTACCTGCACGAAATTACAGATATACAGCCTGGCGAAAACACAGCCTGGACCACCAGTTTTTCTACTTCCTGCAAGTATGCTTTTAAAAGCCTGCAGCCAGGAAAACAGTACTGGGTACGGGTGGGCGCAGTGGGTACCAAACAGCAGGTTACCTACAGCCCGGTAAGCACACAGTTTGCCCAATAAGCAAGCGTAGTGCCTGGCTCCAAAACTTCCCTGGTTTATTACTGATAAATTGGGGAAGTTTTTTTTTGTTTATTTAGTAATTTAGTTATTGGGTTATTGGTTCTTTTTTTCTTTTCGTTTTTTTTGATTTGTATTTTATTATTTTTCTTTTTTTTCTGCTGTCTTCAAATTTTTGCTTTGCATTTTCTGCGGCTGCATTGCGCTTTGCGCTCTTTCCTGCTAAAGGGTACATTAAAATTTTTTTATAAAAAAGCTTGTATTTATAAAAAGCGTTTTTTATATTTATATCACCATTTCCTTTTACCTGTTAAAACACTAAACCATCCATACATGAAGCAATGCATTCTCCGGCAATCTGCCACCTTACCCCAGCTATATCAATTCCATCTTTTTTTACCCGGCCACTGGCTGCCCTGCCATCATAGCTAACAGCTAAGCGTATACGAAAAATAAAAATCAATTTTTAAAAATGGATACATTGTTTAATGGCAACACATATTGCCATTTACCACTTACCTGTAACCACCGTTTTTTTTATTATTTATACAAAAAATACCACTGCTATGCCAGCAACCCAACTACACAAGTCAGTAAATGCCAGGCCTGTTATAAACCGGAAAAAATTTGACAGGTACCGAAAGTTAGAACCACCACCACCACCCGGCAGTTATCCTTTATCAACTGTATGGCACGATGATGATTATATGAAAAATTTGCTGGCCCTTAGCGGCCGTGGCCTGCGCTACTGGTTAGCGAAGAAATATATTTATTACTCCAACCCATCCGGGCACCGCAGGCTGTACAATGATGCTGATGTACAAAATTTACTGCAGCGCTGCATGCGGCTGGGTACTAATTTGTGCTAAATAGAGGCCGGGCAAATGGCGATAATGATTTAATGAAGCAGTTCAGTTCTTTTATACTGATGGCATCAACATAATTTTTCAAGCGCTTCACAATCTTTTTTGGTTATTTCTCTTACAACTACCCTGACGGCATCAATATAATTTTACCAGCGCTTCACAATGGGCGATCATTCTATTGGGCCTAAACTTTATACCGGAGCCGGATGAACTTTAATGAAATTTTAAATTTGATAAATGAATAAGGGTGCAATAAATTTTGATCGGGAAAACAATGGTTGTTATCCCGGCTTTTACATGTCGCCGAAACCAAAGCCTGGATATGCAGAGCCGATGATTGCTTCAATGTCCAGCCCCAATTGCCCAATGCAGTATCGGACAAAGCCATTACGGCGTAAA
>JAYWIB010000448.1:0-2550 GCA_043789265.1 Chitinophagaceae bacterium | reverse complement strand
CTATTTTTTTAACCTGCGCCTGAGAAAACACACTGGTAAGAACCAAAAAAAGAATGCCTGCAATTATTAATTTCATTGGTATAATTTAAAATACAAGTATAGCGAAATTTACTTCAATTACTTAAACATTCTACTGGTTTTAAAAACAAAAAAGCCAGGCATTACACCCGGCTTTTAAAGCTATTTTTTTAAAAAAATAATTAAGCAATTTCAACGTCAGCGCCTGCTTCCGTTAACTTAGCTTTTAACTCTTCAGCGGCTGCTTTGTCCACGCCTTCTTTAATCGGCTTTGGAGCGCTATCCACTAAGTCTTTAGCTTCTTTGAGACCCAATCCTGTTAATTCTTTCACGATTTTTACGATGGCTAATTTGTTAGCACCGGCTGCTTTTAAAATTACATTGAAAGAAGTTTTTTCTTCCACTGCATCAGCGCCGCCGCCTGCATCGCCACTTACTACCACTGCTGCTGCAGCAGGTTCAATGCCGTATTCTGTTTTTAAAAATTCAGCTAAATCCTGAACTTCTTTTACTGTTAAGCTTACTAAGCTTTCAGCCAATGTTTTTACGTCTGCCATAATTGATTAAATTTTTTCCACCTTCATTGTTTACACTCCGGCGGAGATTATTAAAAAAATTTGTTTAAACCTTATTTCCCCCGGAGGGATAAGGAGATTGATTATATCGAATAAAAAATCTAAGAACTAATGTGCCTTGCTCTTCGTTTAAAAGGTTCGGCATTTTAAGCTTCAGCAGTTGTATCAGGTGCTGCTGGTGCTTCAGGAGCAGCTGCTGCCACTGGTGCCGCAGCTTCTATTGCCGGTGACGCTTCTGCCACAGGTGCTGCTGCATCTGCAGCTTCGCTTTGCTTTGCTGCATCCTTATTTTGCAATGCGCCAATTACACGCTGTATTGGAGACTGAAGCAAACCAATTACTTCACCAATTAATTCATTTTTAGTTTTAATTTTTGTAAGGGCAACCAACTGGTTGTCGCCAACAAAAACATCACCATTAATGAATGCCGCTTTCAACTGGGGTTTTTCGCCCTTGCTTTCTTTACGGAAGCTGCTGAGTATTAAAGCCGGCTCTTTTGGATTTTCGCTAAAAAGCAGCGCCGTAACCTTATGCAATGAATCATAAACGCCTGTATATTTTTCCGCATCAATACCTTCCAGTGCCTTGCGGATTAAAGTGTTTTTTGCCACTTTCATTTCCACCTGCTTGTCAAAGCAGTGCCTGCGCAAATTGGTTACCTGCGCTACTGTTAAGCTTTCTGTGTCGGTGATATAAAAATTATTGTACTGATTGAACTTACCTTTCAGCACTTCTATCACGTCGTTTTTTTCCTGTTTTGTCATAACAAATATTTTATACCCGGCCTGAAGGCCGGGGTAATTCATAATTAGTTTGAAACTGATTTTGTGTCAATCAAAATACCCGGGCTCATGGTGCTGGCCATGCTTACACCCTTAAGGTAAGTACCTTTAGAAGAAGATGGTTTTAATTTTACCAGTGCATTGATGAGTTCCTGGCTGTTTTCAGCAATTTTATCAGCGCTGAAACTTACCCTGCCCACAGAGGCATGTATGATGCCAACCTTATCAACTTTAAAAGCGATTTTACCACCTTTAACCTCATTAACGGCACCGGCCACATCGTTAGTTACAGTGCCTGTTTTGGGGTTTGGCATCAGGTTACGTGGGCCAAGTACTTTACCCAGTTTACCAATCTTAGGCATTACAGCAGGTGTGGCAATAATAACATCCACATCTACCCAGCCTCCTTCAATTTTTGTAATAAATTCGTCCAGACCAACAAAGTCAGCGCCTGCTGCTTTTGCTGCTTCTTCTTTATCAGGCGTACAAAGTACCAATACTTTTTTGGTTTTACCTGTACCATGCGGCAGCGAAACTGTACCACGGATAGCCTGGTCAGCTTTCTTAGGATCCACGCCCAGCCTGATGTGTAAATCAACAGAGCTGTCAAATTTGGTGGTGTTTATTTCTTTTACCAAGGAGGAAGCTTCTTTTAAACTGTAAGCTTTATTAATATCAACCTTAGCGTTGGCTAATTTTCTTTTTTTAGTAATCATTGTCTAAAATGTTTTGAGTTGCCGGCAATACCGGACAGTTGATAATTAATTTTCCCAGGGAGCTTTTCCTTCTACAGTTAAACCCATGCTCCTTGCGGTGCCTGCCACCATGCTCATTGCACTGTTTACAGTGAATGCATTGAGGTCAGCCATTTTATCTTTCGCAATTTCTTCCACCTGAGCCCAGGTAACCTTGCCCACTTTTACACGGTTGGGTTCCTTACTGCCGCCCTTTACCTTGGATGCTTCCATCAACTGTACAGCCGCCGGAGGAGTTTTAATTACAAACTCAAATGATTTGTCAGCATAAACGGTGATTAAAACGGGAAGAACTTTCCCTTGCTTATCCTGGGTTCTGGCATTAAACTGCTTGCAGAATTCCATGATGTTAACACCCTTAGAACCTAGTGCAGGCCCGATGGGGGGTGCTGGATTGGCTTGTCCTCCTTTACACTGGAG
>JAYWIB010000447.1:0-9021 GCA_043789265.1 Chitinophagaceae bacterium | reverse complement strand
TTATTATTATTGTATTCAAAACCTTCAGCAATATTATTTGATATGCAAAGTGCAGCACGTTTTACCTGGTCTTTAAATGAAAAGTCTTTCGCAATCTTTGGGTTTAGTTCACAAAGCTCATATACTATGGCACCTAATTCCTGAGCCTTCTTCCAAATATCTAAATCTTCAAACGATGTTACAGTTGCCATAAATCAATTTTTATTGATGAAAACAAAACAATCAATTAACCCGTAACATCCCAACCCGTAACAAAACTAACCCGTAACTTTTTTCAACGCCAATATCGAAAAATCACTTTCATCCTTTACAATTGTATTGCTCAATTTTCCCAATCCATCAATTTCCATTTCCACTACATCACCTTCTTTCAGCCATTGCTCCTGGTAGTTGGCGTCGTTCAATTTTCCTGTACCATTCAGTTCTAAAAAACATCCGGTACCGACAGTGCCGCTTCCAATTACATCACCCGGATAAAGGTGAACACCATAACTGCAGCGTTCAATAATTTCAGCAAATGTCCAGTCCATATCGCTTACATTGCCTTCGCTTACCTGTATACCGTTTACAGTGCATGTCATTTTTAAATTCCATGCTTTGCCCGTATGGTTTTCTTTGCAGGGCACTACAAAATCTTCCAGCTCATCCAACGTAACCAGCATGGGCCCGATGACGGTAGAAAAATCTTTTCCTTTGGCAGGGCCAAGATTTAATAGCATCTCTTCCATCTGTAACCTTCTTGCGCTCATGTCATTCATTATCATCAGGCCGCCAATATATTCATCCGCTTCCGCAGCAGCAATATTTCTTCCATGCCTGCAAATAACAATTGCGGCTTCCAGTTCAAAATCCAGTTTTTCAAAATGATCGGGCATGCATACAATATCGCCAGGGCCTTGTATGCTGTTGTGATTGGTAAAATAAAAAATTGGATATTGATCAAACTCCGAGATCATATCAACTTTGCGGTTTCGGCGTGCGGCGGCCACATGCTGCCTGAATGCGTACCCATCCCTGCAGCTTGATGGATGTGGTACCGGTGCAATGGGTGTAAGGGAGGAAAATGGTTTGCCCAGTACATTTCTTACCAAGCCTTCTTTTATCCGCTGCTCTACTGCTTTTGCCAGCGGCATCACATCATCCCAGTAATGGAGAAACATGCCCATACTGATGGGTAAATCCGGGTGAAGTGCATCCATATCGTACAACATATCTCCGGAAAGCATGGCAAGTTGCTCTTGTCCTTCTTTTAAATAAGTTACTAATTTCATTGATAAATGTTTGATTCAAAAATAGCTATTAAATATGGATGAAATCTGTAAAAGGAAACTGCTTTCAAACAGGAATGCCTAATTTTGACACCGAAGTATATTTATGAAATTTGATAAAATACATAACAAGGGACAGGCAAGGTTATTTAAAAACAATTACCTTGAACATCTTACCAAAACTCATCCGCTGGTAATATGGGGCATATACACACCGCTGATAATTTTTATGCTGTATTACAGCGCTGCGGTAAAAAATATCTATGGCGCTTCGCTCCTGCTTTCTTTTACCGGCGGCATGTTTTTCTGGACATTTTTTGAATATGTAATGCACCGCTTTGCTTTTCATTTTATGGCAGAAAGTGAAAGGGCACAAAAAATTGTGTACATCATCCACGGCAACCACCACGAGTATCCGAGAGATAAAGAGCGCCTTTTTATGCCGCCCGTACCAAGCCTTATCATTGCTTCTGTAATTTTTGCGGCCATGTTTTTTACTGCAAGTGCACTCGGCCTTACAGCACATGTGTTTGCATTTTTTCCCGGCTTTATGCTTGGCTACCTGGTGTATGGCAGTATGCACTTTGCCATACATGCATGGAACCCTCCTTTTAAATGGATGAAACCTTTGTGGCGCAATCATCACCTGCATCATTATAAAGAACAGGAAAAGGGCTTTGGTGTAAGCTCCACATTATGGGATCATATTTTTGGAACCATGTTCGATTTAAAGAAAGAAAAAGAAGACAAAGAAAAAGTGCAGGAGCTGATGTTCAGTTCAAAAATATCTAAAGGGAACTTACAGGAGTTATAAAAATAATTACCAGCTTTCTTCTCCATCAAAATCATTGTGCCGCCGGCTAAACTCCCGGCGGCTTTTTATTTTTTGCAATTGCCTTTCAATAATCAGTGAAGCTATCAGTTCACCTGCATTAGTGTCCTGCTGGTGTTGCAGCAGTAATTTTATTTTAGCCTCACTTACATCAATGCGGTACAGCAGGCTGATGAGTTTTTCAAAATGATGTTGTATTAAATAATTGATGTGTACAGCAAGCTGCCGCTGCAGTTCTTCTATAGAAAGGGATGAAGACAATGCTATGGACAATTCTTTATTTACCTGCTGTACCAGTTGCCCGTTATCCATAAATTTCGTTTAATATTTTTCGATAATGCCCAGGCCAAACAAGGCGTAATCATACTTTACCGGATCACCGGCATCCAGCTTTTTTAAACAGGCAGAAAGCTCCAGTGCGGCCTGCCAGTCATTTTGTGTACGCTGCAAAATGCCCAGCTTTCTCGCCACACGGGATACATGCACATCCAGCGGACAAATTAATTGTGAAGGATGAATGCTTTTCCACAGGCCAAAGTCAATTCCGTTTTTATCATGGCGAACCATCCAGCGCAAAAACATGTTCAGTCTTTTGCAGGCAGATTTTTTTTGTGGTGTGGCAATGTGTTTTCTGCAATGTATTTCCTGTGCAGCCTCTTCATTAAATTGAAATACATAATGGTGAAAACCGGTAAGCGCATGCTCTATGTTTTCATCCGCTTTATTCATCCATTTGGTAAATGCAGTTTCCAATGTGTGTTCCCCCATCATGCTGTAATGAAAATGTAAAAAATTAAACAGGTGCAGCAAATCCATTTCATTAAAAGTGCGGTGTACAAAGCCTTTTAAAAGTATGGCGGTGCGGCGGTTATCCTGTATGCCGCTGTGCATAATAAAATCATACGGCGCATTGCCCATCAACTGCAGCAGCCTGTTGCAGGAATTGATGATGCCTTTTCGGGTACCCCACGCAAGTATCGAAGCAAAGAAGCCTGCAATTTCTATATCCTGTTTTTTGGTAAAGCGGTGCGGTATGCAGATGGGATCATCTTTAATAAAAGATACATGATTGTACAGGATTGTTTTGCTGTCAAGAAAAATCTTCAGGTTATTTTTCACCCCGTAAAAGTAGGGCAATATTTATTTGTCTTTTTTTAATAAGGCCGCCACTGCAATAAATACCCATACCATATTTACCACCAGATTAGGATAAGTACGGTGTACATAGGTATAAATAGAAAAAAATATACCACCTACCAGGTTGGCAAGAATGTAAGTAACGGCAGAGCTTTTTACTTTGCCATTGATGTTTAAAAAGTAAGCACCAACTATCAGCACTGTACCTGCCCATCCAATGATTTCTATAATATTCATGTAAACAATTTAGCCAATCGCCTGTGCCAGGTCATCTATTAAATCTCCGGCATCTTCTATACCCACACTCAGCCTGATGAGGCTGTCGCTCAGTCCGTTTTTTATCCGCTCTTCCCGTGGTATGCTTGCATGTGTCATCGATGCAGGATGATTAATTAATGATTCTACACCTCCAAGGCTTTCGGCCAAAGCAAATATTTTGGTAGAAGATAATACTTTAAATGCGGCTTCCACACTTTCATCTTTTAAAGTAAAACTTATCATGCCGCCAAAGCCACGCATTTGTTTTTTTGCTATAGCATGGCCTGCACTGTCTTCAAAGCCGGGCCAGTATACCCTGGCCACTTTAGGATGATCGTGTAAATAATATGCCACTGCTTTTCCGTTTTCGCAATGCCGTTCCATACGCAGGTGCAGGGTTTTAATGCCACGCAATACCAGGAAACAATCCATTGGCCCCGGCACAGCGCCGCAGCTTTTTTGTATCAGGTACAGTTTATCTTTTAAAGCTGCATCATTCATTACAAGGCATCCCTGTATTACATCACTATGGCCGCCCAGGTATTTGGTGGCCGAGTGCATCACAATATCAGCACCCATATCTAAAGGATTTTGTAAATAGGGAGAGGCAAAAGTATTGTCCACACAAAGCAGGGCGCCTGCTTTTTTTGCGATTACAGACACTGCTTCAATGTCTGTAATGTTCATCAATGGATTGGTAGGTGTTTCTACCCAAATAAGTTTGGTATTACCCGTTACTGCTGCAGAAATATTATCCGCATTGCTGGTATCCACATAAATAAATTTGATACCATACTTCTCAAATATTTTTGAAAAAAGCCGGTAGGTGCCGCCATACATATCACTTGCTGCAATCACTTCATCTCCGGGGTTCATCAGTTTTATTACCGCATCCGTAGCAGCTACACCACTGCTGAAGGCAAGGCCGAATTTTCCATTTTCGATAGCAGCAAATGCAGTCTCCAGCGCTGTACGGGTGGGGTTTTGGCTCCGTGCATATTCGTATCCTTTGTGATTGCCGGGAGATGATTGCACATAAGTGCTTGTCTGAAAAATAGGGGTCATAATAGCACCGGTACCTGCATCAGGCTCAGCACCTGCATGAATGATAATAGTGGATAATTTCATAGAAAAAATTTAGAATGCAAAGTTGGGTAATAAATAATTAAGGAATAAGATTAGCTAATAAAAAATTTTATTGTGATGAATGTTTCGTCTACTGCGAACTAAAGCGGAAAAAATGTCCCGTATCAGAGAAATGCAAGCGGGCAAATTTTAGACCCTGCAAGATTTTTCAGCAGGTTACTCAAAAAATTAAGGCTATAATATTTGTGCCGCACACAAATACCTCCAGTCATAATTTTCTGCAGCATGCGCAGGCAGGGCAGCCACTTTTTTATCCAGCACTTCTTTTTTTAAAATACTTTTTTTTACAAGTGTGCGTTTTGCTTCCTGTATATATTCCTGTATTTGCGGATGGCGCATCCATTGCTGCTGCGGCGGTTCAAAGCCCACTTTATCTTTTCGCCATACGATGGATGCAGGCAATTTTTTTTCCATCGCTTTTCTCAGCAGCCACTTTGTATTTCCTTCATGAATTTTTAAACCTGCGGGCAATGAAAAAATAAACTCCACCAGTTGGTGATTTAAAAAAGGCAGCCGTACTTCCCGGCCATGCGCCATGCTGTTTCTGTCTGCAAACCGCAGTAATTCTTCCAGGCCCAAATTGATGGTATTAAAATAAAGAATATCATTCAGCTTGGTTACGGTCGGTTTATAAATGCCTTCCCACTCCCGGCCATGAAGGGAGCGTATAAATTTTTTATCTAAATAAGGATGACGGATAATTTTTGTGTACTCCATTTTTTCTAAATGGATGGTGGCATGTGCCGGTAAATAAGTAGCTAGGTAATTTTTTAGCCCCCAAAGGAAAGGCGTATCGTGTTGCCTGAAAATACGGCGTTCGTTTTTTGCAGTTTTAAATTGCTTCCTGTTTACAAGCTGCTGCAGGTACCAGGGAATATACTTATGGTAGCCAGCCAGTGTTTCATCTGCACCCTGCCCGTCGAGCAATACTTTTATGTGTTGTTTTTTTGCCAGTTCAAACACTTTGTATTGTGCAAAAATGCTGCTGGATGGAAAAGGCTCTTCCTGGTGCCGGCAAAGTGTTTCAAAGTCATTGATAAAATCCTGAGCAGTGGGTGTAACACTGTAATTGATCAGGTGAAATTTATCTGTTACTGTTTTTATAAATTGGGATTCATCTTTTTCAAAGCCTGGAAACACGGCAGAAAAAACGGTTTGATTTTTATTTTTTGGCTGGAGGTTGTATACTTCTGCTGCAATGGCAGAGCTGTCTATACCGCCACTAAGGCTGCTGCCTGCAGGCACATCGCTGCGGAGGCGCCGCTGTACCGAAGTATGAAACAATTCTGCAAATTTTGCCACTGCTTTCTCAGGTGTTATGAGAATAGTTTCTTCTTTGTTGATGCTCCAGTATGAATGAACCTGGTAATCAAAAACATTTTTATCAAAATAAAGAAAATGGCCGGGTGGCAATGAGTATATGTTTTCAAAAAAAGTTTGTTCCTTATCATTTGCATTTTGCACATAGCCCAGGGCAAGATAATTGAGCAGCATTTTTTCATCTGCTTTTTTACTGATGCCTGCTGCCCACAGGGCTTTCATTTCGCTGGCAAAAACAAAACGATTGTTGTCACAAAAAAAGTAAAAAGGTTTTTCACCAAAACGATCTCTTGCTGCAAATAATTTTTGTTCTTTATCATCCCACAGCGCAAAAGCAAACATACCATCAAAATATTGCAGGCAGTTTTCTTTCCAGCAATCATATGCAGCCAGTATTACTTCTGTATCGGACTGCGATGAAAAGCGGTAACCATTTTTGTAGAGCTCTTCTTTTATTTCAATGTAATTATAAATTTCTCCATTGTATGTAATGGTATAGCGTGCAGATGCGCCGCCTGTAAAAGAGGCAGCAGCATAGTGCATGGGCTGGGCAGCGGCAGCGGTTAAATCTATGATGGCCAGCCGGCGGTGGCCCAGGCATACATCCGCATTTTTATTGAGCCACCGGCCCTCACCATCGGAGCCACGGTGCTGCAGTGCATCCGTCATTAATTTAATGGTATGTACATGAGTACTGTATAAATCAGTACCCGCCGGAGCCATGCTGCCTATAAATCCTGCAATTCCGCACATAGTGTAAATATCAAAAAAAATCCCGGCTAATACCGGGAAATGGATCTTCAAAACAAATATTTTTAAAAAACAATTGGCAGCGCCACTTTCATATCGTCCCATGCAATGAGCAGGCTGGCGCCCACTGCGGCTTTTTCAAATGCCATTACAAATGAATCAAGTATTTCAGTTTGTTTTTGCACCGGTACATCCACCCGTACCACATCTTTGGTTTCATCATATTTAAACGAACCCCATGTATCTGTTTCCCTGTTTAATATCATTGTCCATTTATCAGCAAAGGGAATGCAGTATATGGTATAGCGGCCTTTTTTTATTTTTATTTTTCCAATTTTTACAGGTATAAAAAATTCAATTTCTGTTGCTTCATTTGCACCCAGCCGCCACAGTTTGCCATACTCCAGCAGTTCACCAAAAATAGTACGGCCATTTTTTTGAGGCCGGCTAAAGATTACCCTTGCTGCAAGTGGTTCTGAAAGTTTATCCTGAATTTTTAAAACCGGATAACCATTGGGGTAATAACTCATGTCCATCGGCGATTTATCTACCGGTGGTAATTTGCCCTGGCCATAAGATGCACCGCAGATAACGCACAGTGCCGCCAGCAAAAAAAACATTTTTTTCATCGTCAGATTTGTTTTGTCAAATATAAAGGGAATCAGTTGTTATTAAGTTGGTTGATTGTATGAACGGCAAAAGTTTTTAGTGCCGGAAAAAATTGGCGGTAGCAGGTTTGCAGATTGTTGTATTCTTCATTAAAAATTTCATAAGCAATAACAGATTCTTCCAGGTAAGCAGCACGCCTTACAAGGCCATTAAAACTTTGCCGAATGCCTTCTTTAAGCCGGTAATTGTACAGCCAGTTTTGCGCTATCATGTATGGAATCATGCGGCTGAATTTTTCCGGCATCAGGCTGCTGCTTTTTTCAAGTTCTGTATAAGTGTTGCTGCAAAAAACTGACAGCATTAGTTTGTTTTCAAATTCGTTGCTGTCGTTGGCTAAAAAATGATCGTACACAATGTCAACAAAAGGCCCTGCATATAACCGGTAGTGCGGTTGAAAAAATTTTTTTGCTGCATCCGTGGCAGGATGATGGTCAGTAAAATTATCTATAGCCCTGTGTAAAATAATTCCTTTTTGAATGCCTTCGGCGTACGTGTTCTTCTGTTTGCCTTTTACATAATCGCTTATCATATTTCCAATCAATATATCAGGCTGATCAAAAGAAAGATATGCATGCGCAAGTAAGTTCAAAATTATTTTTTTCTATATAAAGGTACATGCACCAAAACTATACAGCATCAAAAGGATACATTTAATTAAAAGGAAAGGATGCTGCATGGATTAACAGCTTACATCTACCGCATTTTAATTCTGCCGCTAACATATCAATACATTTTTTAACCGAACGTCTTAAAGTCTAAACGGCAAAAATGTATCAGCAGTTTACATCAAACCAATTTTAAATCTGCCGTTAAGGCGTTGAGACGTTTCATCCAAACATTTTTCAATTATACATTTTACCATCTAAACGGCAAAAATGCGTGGCTGCTTATATCAAACTCATTTAAAATCTGCCGTTAAGGTGTCATGGCATTTTTATACCAAACATTTTCAACCAAACGTCTTAACGTCTAAACGGCAGAAAAAATAAAACAGCAAATAGTGAACAACTATAAAAACAGCGAATACATTTACCTAAACCTTAAATTATAACCAACCTGAAATTTTTTTCTTCCTGCGATTTTAAAATTGTTATTTGTTTACTAAAGCATTTTACCAAAAGCAGAACCTGTTCTTTATGAGCTAATTTTTTTATTCTAACAGCAGTTTCCGAAAACTTAATTCTTGTAAATATGATCCTTATAAATCATAATGCTGGCAACATAAAAAAAATTACTTTTGCTGCCTTAATAATTATGTATGAATAAAGGACCTGTTTCACATTTTATAGAACATCATTACCGTCATTTTAACGCTGCTGCTTTAATGGATGCAGCCAAAGGATATGTAAACCACCTGGATGAGGGCGGCAAAATGATGATAACACTTGCCGGCGCTATGAGTACTGCTGAACTTGGCCTCAGCCTGGCCGAAATGATTCGCCAGGATAAGGTGTCCATCATTAGCTGCACGGGCGCCAACCTGGAAGAAGATATTATGAACCTGGTAGCACACAGTCATTACAAAAGAGTACCCAATTACAGGGACCTGAGTCCGCAGGAAGAATGGGATCTGCTGGAGAACCATTACAACCGGGTAACGGATACGTGTATACCAGAAGAAGAAGCATTCAGAAGATTGCA
>JAYWIB010000446.1:0-2556 GCA_043789265.1 Chitinophagaceae bacterium | reverse complement strand
AAACTGCAGGAGATAAATACATTCCTTCTGCTACTGCTGCTCTTTTTCACTACCCGGATAGTATACTTGTAAAAACCACCATTAGCGGCAGAGCCGGCAATTTTGAGTTCAGTGAAATAAAATCTTCCAACTATTATATTATAATATCACATGCCGGCTATACAGAAATGTGCAGCGAAATATTTTCTGTAAACCCTGGATTAACAACAGAAGTAAAACCATTTGTTTTATCCATTGCACAAAAAAATCTTTCGGGCATTACAGTAGCGGGTAAAAAGCCATTGGTGGAAGTTACCGGAGATAAAACCATTTTCAATGTGGAGAGCAGCATCAATGCGGCAGGCAGCAATGCATTTGAGTTGCTGCAAAAATCTCCCGGTGTAATAACAGATAAAGATGATGCGGTAATATTAAAAGGCCGGAGCGGTGTAAGGGTTTATATTGATGGCAGGCTGGTACAGATGGATGCTGCGGATTTGGCTGCCTATCTTAAATCAATCAATTCAGCCGACATAGAAGCCATAGAAATAATTGCCAATCCTTCAGCCAAATACGATGCTTCCGGTAATGCAGGAATTATAAATATCAGATTTAAGAAAAACAGGAAACTGGGCTACAATGGTTCTGTTAATGCAGGTTTTGCTGTTGGTGTCAATCCCAAAACCAATGCCGGAATCAATTTTAATTACCGCAATAAAGCAATAAATATTTTCAGCAACTACAGCAATGCATGGACGAAAAACCAGGTAAATTTTAATGTATACCGGAAGCAGAACGACAGCCTGTACGATCAGAAAAATATAAATATTAGCGAGGGCTGGTCGCACAACGTTAAAGCAGGTGCTGATTTTTTTATTACAAAAGCACATACCATTGGCGCAATAGTAACAGCCAACTTTAGTGACAACACTTCTGAAAACAGGGGGCGTACCCCTATCAGCTCTGTCAGCAACGGCAAATTGGGACAAGTGCTGTATGCCAACAACACACTGCCTGCAGCAATAAAAAATTTAAACTATAATTTCAATTACCGTTTTGCAGACAGCAGTGGCAACGAATTTAATCTGGATGCAGACGTTGGAAAATATACAAGCGACCGTTCCAGCTATCAGCCTAACTATTATTATGCACCCTCACCAGAAGTGCTGCAGGACAGTCACGTATATAAGAACAATACACCTACCGATGTAAAAATTCTCACGTTTAAAATGGACTATGTACGTTCATTAAAAAATTCAACTTTGTATGCAGGCGTAAAATCCGGTAATGTGCGTACTGATAATATATTTCAGTTTTACAACGTGCTGAATGGATTTGCACAAAGCGACTTGGTAAGAAGCAATTCATTTATGTATAAGGAAAATGTTTTTGCAGCGTATGCCAGTTACAGTACTTTAATAAATACAAAATGGAAAATGCAGGCGGGCCTGCGTATGGAGCATACCTCCAGTAACGGTCATTTAACAAGAGCAAATAATATAGTGTTGCCTGATGACCTGGTGGAACGGAAATACACAGATTTTTTTCCATCAGTCGGGCTTACATATAATGTCAGCCATCATCATTCTTTAAATCTCGCCTTAAGCCGCAGAATAGACAGGCCGGTTTACCAGGATTTAAATCCGTTTGAAAATAAACTGGATGAGCTTACCTATCAAAAAGGCAATGCATTTTTACAGCCACAGTATGCCAATAACATTCAGCTAATGCATACGTATAAGGGAAAATATATTACTGCACTTTCCTATGCACACGTAAGCGGATTTACGGCACAGATTATTGACACGCTGGAGGGCAAAAGAACTTTTATCACCAAAAGAAATCTTGCAAGCCAGGATATAGTCAGTCTTAATTTTTCGTTGCCAATTCAGTTGAAAAGCTGGTGGCTGCTTTTTACCAATGCCAATTTATTTTACAGTCATTACAAGGCAGACCTTGGTCCCGGAAAGCTGGTGGATATAAACATTACTTCGGGCAGCGTATTTGCACAAAATAGTTTTACGCTGGGTGACGGTTATAGTGCAGAAATTACCGGCAACTTTAATGCACCCTCTGTTTGGGCAGGTACCTTTAGAAGCAATGCCATGGGCTCGCTGGATGCCGGCGTTCAAAAATTACTTTTTCAAAAAAAGGCAACTGTAAAGCTGGGCTTTACAGATATACTTAAAACACTCCGCTGGAAGGGTAAGAGTGAATTTAGTGGTTCCAATATTGTAACCACCGGCAATTGGGAAAGCAGGCAGGTGCGGTTAAATTTTACTTACCGTTTTGGAAACAACCAGGTGAAGCAGGCGAGGCAAAGAGACACTGGCAGTGATGAAGAAAAGAAAAGAACAGAAGCAAACGGTAGCCTGGGGCAGTAGCGCTTCGTTCATTTTATCAATAAATTATACAACCAGCTTCTCCATACGCTGCAGATATTTTTCATCTATCCATGCACCGATGCCAGGCGTTTCGGGTACGGTTACTTCACCTTTATTGCTATAGCTTATTCCTCCCAGCACGGGGTCTTCTTTAAACATGAGCGGCGTATCAAAATCGCAATGCACAATGGCA
>JAYWIB010000445.1:0-2557 GCA_043789265.1 Chitinophagaceae bacterium | reverse complement strand
GATATACACAGTTTAACTACGGTATCGGACCTGTAGCAAGGTATTATTTTCCTCAAAAAGATGCAGCAGTAAAAGGCCGCGGCAGAATTTTCTTAGATGCCAACGCAGGATTTTTTGGTCAAAACGTAAAAACTTCAGGCAACCCCAGCATAAATACAAATGGCCTTGGTATTGGTTTTGGGCCGGGTGTAGCCTATTTTATCAATCCGAATATTGCATTGGAAACTTTATTGAAGTACAACCTGAATGTAGGCTTTGGAAATTCCACCACTAACAACCAGCTTATGCTCAACTTAGGTTTTCAAATTTATTTGCCTAAGTCTAAATTAAAAGCATTAAAACAGGAAGTACAAAATATGTAACCCAATGAAAAACCGTATGTAGCTGTTGACACAATTACATACATATTTATTTTTCTTTTTAAGAAGGTTGTCCGTGGGTGGATAGCCTTTTTTTTAATCAGCCCACTTTAAACAAATTAAAAAGATATACAATGACAGAAGATAAAAACGTGGTTGATCTATTACAAAATTTTATTGCGGTACATAGCACCCGGAAAGAAATTTGTGTGCATTTACTGGAAAACGTTAAAGACGATGCTGCTTTGTCATCAGATTTAAAAAGTGCGTTACAAAACAGTTCAGTCTGTATTAATGAACTGCTTGCTGAGCTATCTCTTTCGGGTGATGCAATAAAAGGTTTTACTGACAAGAAAGATCCTTATCACGAGCTATGGAACACAGTTTTATCCCGTATGGATACTGCCAGTGAAAATGATATGAGTACTGGTTTTATTCAATTGGAAAATGAGTTAAAGCACATGTATGAAAAATATGCAGACAGAAAGGATACCGTACCCGAATCTGTGCGTACACTTTTTAAAAAGCATGCCGCAGGGCTGGCAGTGCAAACAGTAAACGGGTGATAAATTTATATGCATGAAAGTAGGCACTACACGGCTGGAAACCTTTAGCGATGGCGTGTTTGCCATCGTAATAACCATTATGGTGCTTGCATTAAAGCTGCCCGTGTTTGATACGCACAGTACCACATTTTCAGTATTAAGAGATTTAAAACAATTGCTTCCTTACTTTACCGCATATGCATTTAGTTTTTTGATGGTGGCCATCTTTTGGTCTAATCATCACTACATGTTTCACCTGCTGGAAAAAGCGGATGAACACCTGCAATGGATGAATTTTATTTATCTATTTTTTGTGAGCCTTATACCGTTTGCCACAGCCCTTGCAGGTTCCAATCCTTATCTGCCCATTACACCGGCCGCTTACAGCCTTGTAATGTTTCTTGCCAGCGGTATGTTTTTACTGATGAGAGATTACAGCATACGCAAACAATTACTGCATACAGATGACAACCGGGATTTAAGCAGGAAAGTTTTTACAGTTTCCATAAAAGGAAGAACTAAATCACTGATAGGTACACTTATTTATCTTATAGCCATACCGCTTGCATTTGTGCATGTGTACGCTGCATATGTCTGTATAATGATTCCACCCGTTATATTTTTTATCCCCGATGGTATAGACAATGAAATACTTGCTGAAAAAATTTCAGTGAAAAACGGTTGAGGAATTTTTGCAGAAAATATGCCCCTGAAAATTTAAAATCGGAAAGAAAAAAAATCTATCAGCCGGTAAGCCGGATTCTGTCGTGGGCTATCAT
This sequence comes from Chitinophagaceae bacterium, assembly GCA_043789265.1. Classification (GTDB taxonomy): domain Bacteria; phylum Bacteroidota; class Bacteroidia; order Chitinophagales; family Chitinophagaceae; genus Ferruginibacter. The sequence continues at coordinate 874 of JAYWIB010000445.1, read as the reverse complement.
TTATCTTGCTGCAGCATTGCTGCTGCAGTCTAGCTGCCTACCCTTCCCGGCACATCAGCAGATGATAGTGAACGGGCCGCTCACCTTGTTAAGCAATTGAAATAATTCAACTGCCACAAACCGGGATGTACATGGCATTACAGCACACAAGGTTTACCCATTTATTGCATTGCTGCAACAGATTGTGAGCTCTTACCTCACCTTTTCACCCTCACCACAGCCCTCTCCAAAAAGAAGGCGATGGCAGTTATTTTCTGTGGCACTTTCTTTCCGGCCTTCGCCGGAACCGGCCATTAACCGGTGTGTTGCCCTTTGCTGTCCGGACTTTCCTCCCTTATTGCTAAGAGCGATAGCCTGGCTGATAGAAGACCAAAGATAACCGTAAATATTAACTGCATTAATGTATATGCCAGTTGCTCTATCTAAATAAAAAACATTCCTGCTACATTTGCTGATGGATAAAAGTCTGAATAAATACATCAGCGAAACAGGCTTCTGCTCCCGGCGGCAGGCAGATATATATATTGAGCAGGCAAGGGTTACGATCAATAATAAAATTGCCATAAAAGGCAACAGGGTAATGCCCGGCGATGTAGTGGAGATAGATGGAGAACCTATTAAAAAAAAGGACAAAATTGTATACATTATTTTTAATAAACCAGTTGGTATTACCTGCACCACCGATGTAAAAGATAAAACCAATATCATATCTTTTATAAATTATAAAAGCCGGATTTTTCCTGTAGGCCGGCTGGATAAACCATCTGAAGGACTTATTTTTCTTACCAACGATGGTGACATTGTAAATAAAATTTTAAGGGCGGGCAACAACCATGAAAAGGAATATGTGGTAACTACCGACAAGCCCATCACC
>JAYWIB010000444.1:0-2562 GCA_043789265.1 Chitinophagaceae bacterium | reverse complement strand
TTACCGATTTCATCTTACTAAATTACTTTTTAAATACATAGTTTTTTTGCATGGGATAGTTATAGGCCATAGCTACCAGCAGTGAAGTAATCAATTTTGCAAGGCGGTAATCAATGCCTGCAATTTTAATCAATACGTACACACTGGCTGCATTTAATAAAAGATTTCCTGCCCATGTAATGAAATATTTTTTGCCTTGTGGCAAAGCAGCTTTATCATCCACATCAAACGCCCAATGGCGGCAAATTATAAAATTGATAATACCACCAGCTACCGTTCCTGTAATACTGGCGAGTACAGGGTCGCTAGCAATCCATTCTTTCAAAAAAATTGCCAGCAAAAAGTCGCATGCGCTTGCAATAAGTGAAGCAATATTTGCTTTAAAAAACTGCTTCATGGTTATAATAAATTTTGTACCCCAAACACGATTGCCTGCATCAAAAAAAATGAATAGATGCCCGCCAGCACATCATCTGCCATTACCCCCCACCCTTTTGGAAAATTTTCCATGTGCTTTATGCCAAGTGGTTTTACAATATCAAAAAAACGAAATGCAGCAAGGCCTCCCATAACATACCAAATATTGTGTGGCAGGTAAAGCAATGTAATGGCCATGCCCGCCACTTCATCTATCACTACTTTACTGCTATCTTTTCCCCAACTGGCATCTGCCTTATTGGAAGTCCACAAGCCGAGGATAGTTATCATTAAAACAATTACCGCCTGCCACCCTGTGTACAACAAACCAACAGGCAGTAACCACCATATTATACAATAAAAAATAGCTGCAACAGTGCCTCCTCCTTTGCCCACATATCCAATGCCGGCAACGGACGCTATCATTTTGTACACAGTCATCTTATGCCATCGCTTCTGCCACTTCCTGGTAGTAATCGAGACCAAGATGTGTAATTAAATCTTCGCCCATGATATGCCTTAAAGTATTCTGCAGTTTTATCAACTGCTTAAATATATCATGCTCCGGCGCCAGCCCTTCCAGTGTTTGCGGCGATTTAAGGTAGAAAGAGAGCCATTCCTGTATACCACTCATTCCTGAACGCTTTGCCAAATCAAGAAACAGTGCCAGGTCAAGTACAATGGGTGCCGCTAAAATAGAATCTCTGCACAGAAAATTTATCTTTATCTGCATGTGGTAACCAAGCCATCCAAAGATGTCAATGTTATCCCAGCTTTCTTTATTATCGCCATGCGGCGGATAATAGTTTATCCTTACTTTATGATACAGTTCTCCATACAATTCAGGATTTAATTCAGGCCTGAAAATTTCGTCCAGCACACTTAGTTTAGATACTTCTTTTGTTTTAAAATTTTCAGGATTGTCCAGCACAAGTCCATCCCTGTTGCCCAAAATGTTGGTGGAGAACCATCCCCTTACGCCCAATGCCCTTGCATGCAAACCCGGTGCTACAATGGTTTTCATCAGTGTTTGACCTGTTTTAAAATCTTTACCGGCAATGGGTGTACCTGTTTCTTTTGACAGCTCTATCAAAGCAGGCACATCACAGGTAAGGTTAGGGGCGCCATTTGCAAAAGGCACACCTGACTTTACAGCAGCATATGCATAGATCATGCTGGGTGCGATAAGCGGATCGTTGTTTTTTAAACCTATCTCAAAACTTTCGATGCTGTTGTGCACTGCAGATTGTTCAATATATTTTTCTGTACTGCCGCACCACACCATTACTGCACGTGTGCAGTTATTGGCCGTTTTAAAATTTTCGATGTCATCTATTAACTGCAATGCCAGCTCGTATTTAGTAGCTGCTTTTTTTATATTGGTACCATCCAGGTTGGCTACATATGTTTTATCAAACACAGCCTTCATCGGCATGATGGCTTCCAGTTCCGGCTTGATGGACTGCAATAAAGAAGCTTCCAGCACCTTAGCATTTACTGCTGCTTCGTATACATTGTCTTCATAAATATCCCATCCGCCAAAAGCAATGTCATTCAACTGAGCAAGCGGAACAAATTCATTTATTTTTGGGTTCCTGTTTTCTGTTCTTTTACCTACACGGATATTGGACATTTGCGTTAATGAACCGATTGGTTGTGCAATGCCTTTTTTTACAGCTTCTACCCCTGCAATAAAGGTGGTGGCTACTGCGCCAAGCCCCGGTAATAAAATACCCAGCTTTCCTTCTGCCGGTTCTACCTGATGTTTCATGATTGTATGTTTTAAAAATTGAAAATTATTTTTTTAATTTATTTAAGCCACTTGTTTGTTTTGTACCATGCAATGGTTTCCTCCAGCCCGTCCTGTAAATTATATTTTGGAGAAAAACCGAGCTGCTGTTTTGCTTTGCTGATATCGCATCCCCAGTTTTCTGCCAGCAGCTCTTTTAGTTTTTCCCTGCTTACAACCGGCACTTTATTTCTAATTTTATGCAGTGCTTCCACTAAAAATAAAACAGACCTTACCATGCTCACGGGCAGGTGCATACGAAAAGTTTTTTTATTCAATACTTTCTTTGCTATGTCCGCAAACTCGTACCTGCTGTAGTTATTGCCATCAGCAATATTAAATAGCCCTGCGGCTTC
>JAYWIB010000443.1:0-2573 GCA_043789265.1 Chitinophagaceae bacterium | reverse complement strand
TAACTGCCAGTGGTATGGCTGTAGTAAGCGCCTGCACTACTGAGTTGCTTACATCTTTTCCCTCCGGCCTTTCCGGAACAGTAATGGTGCAGCCTTCTTCTGCCTTTGGATAAAAATGTATAAAAAATAAATTTTTTGTACGCTTGCTTCTGCCATTAGCATAAGTTACAAACACCCGCTTGCGCCAGGGCCTAATACCAAAGCCGCCTGCTTTATCTATGTAATAACTGACATTGCTGTGTTCCTTATCAAATGTAATTTTTAATGGCGACTGCACTTTGCCTTTTACCATTACAAACGGATTTATTTCCGGTACATATATAATATCATCCTTCTGCAGTATGATGTCATGTTTCGAGTTTCTAAATGCCATGGCTTTTGATAAATCAATACTCACAGGTTCATCAAGGCTCTGCAGCAGTTTCAAACTATCGGTAACCAATGCAGCAGAATCAGTTTTTGATTTAGCATATATCTTCTCCCGCAGGTAATCATTTTTTCTGCGGTAAAGCAATGCGCCAGAAATATTTGCATTGTCTGCAATGCCGCCGGCTCTTTCTATGTACGATGAGAGTCTTTCAAATTTATCCAGCCGTGGGTACTCTCCCGGATATTTTACCAGCCCTGCTATCTGTATGTTTTCCTGGAATTCGAATGATGGATTTTTTCTTACATGTACCTGATCATATGGTTTTAAAATAATTTTAGCCGCCACACTATCCAGTTCCAGACTGGATTGTATGCTGTAAGATTTTACAACCGTACGTGTCGGCATTATGCCCCGCTTTGCAGAATCAATGTCCACAATACTGGCGATTTCGAGCCTGCCAAATTCAGCAGACTGCTTAAGGCCGCCGGATAAATAAATAAGATCCTGCAGCGTCATGCCGCCATACTTACGCACTTTGCCCTCTCTCCTTACTTCACCGTCAATAAATACAAATTGCTGTTCGCCAAATTCACTTGTACTAAACAGTTGAATTACATCATTGGGCTGCAGTTGTACATTGTTAATGCTGATGCTGTTGTCTTTATCAAAATCAGTAAGATTTATTTCGAGTTTGTCGGACTTAATATTTGTGGAATCGCCGGCGCCACGAAAAATATAAGCACGGGGCAGATAAGTATTTCGGGTAATGCCACCAGCCCGGTTAATCACATCAAAAAGATGATCGCTTTTTCTTATTTCATAAATACCGGGGTAGGCTACGGCTCCCAAAAGTTCTACTTTGTTTACAATACCTGGCTTAATTATATCTGCCTTTACAATATCTCCATCCTGCAGTAAAAAATCCTGGTCGGCAAGTTTTACAATGGCAGTGGCATTTACATCATGTATTACCTGCCTTTCATCTTCTGTTCTTATCACCTTTACACCAGACGAAAGCGCATCGGCTGTAAATCCGCCTGAATAATTTATCAGCGCCTTTATACCTTCACTGCTTTTAAGCTGGTAATACATCGGGCGTTTAAACTGGCCGGTGGCGTATACTTTTTTATCTACAAATGTTACCAGTACAAAGTCGTTGTTCTGCAGATAAATTCTTTTGCCCACATCGCCGCTGTTTAAATATCTATATACATCCAGCACTTCCACTATTCTGCCGCCACGCTTTACTTTAATTTCTCTGAGGTTACCATATTCAGTAACACCGCCTGCAAGGCCAATGGCATTAAAGGCATTCGAAAATGCAGACAATATTTTTGGACCGGGATCATTTACTTCTCCCACCACATTTACATTGATGGTACGGGGCTGGCCAAGGGTAACCTGTATGTTGGTGCCTGCCGGCACACGGCTGCTAAAACGGGAATAAATCAATGCCTGTGCTGTTTCAAATGCAAGCCCCTGTACTGTTATCTTTCCCAGCCCTGCCGGAAAAATAGCGCCGTCTCTTGCCACGATGTAATCTTCCTGGTATTCTCCACCACCCCACAGGGAAACGATGATGTGATCGCCAACACCAATCGGGTAATCGAGTGGGGGAGTTGACAGTTCCGACACATCATTCATGGCCGCATTTTGAAAGATATTGGCACCATAGGTTTCATCCCGGCGATAGCTGCTTTTTTTAATGTTGTCGGATTGGATGCTGTCTTTATCCAGCACTTTATTTTCCAGGCGTTTTCTTATTTCCGGCGTTTCTTTATTCTTATCTGTACCAGGATTTTTTAGCCGGTTATTGTCCCGGAAATAATTTTCAAATCCCGATCTTGTCATTTGAGTGGGAGCTACGCCGGGCAGCACTTCATTTATCTGCTGCTGCGTGGGCAACTGTTCCTGGGCGGATGCAGTGCAATGAAACAGGATGGACAGTATCAACAGGATGGCTGTTGGTTTGGTAGCATTCAGGATATTGTACATTTATAATTGTTTGGCACCCCATCAAATTATTTGAGAGGCTGGTTTAAAGCAGTTTCAAAGTGGTGCCAGATTTCGGATAGTATAGTAGCTGCGGGCTGTATGTTTTTTATCAAAGCGCTCACCTGTCCTATCTCCAGTTCTCCCTCCTCCAGGTCGCCTTCAAACATTCCTTTTTTTGCCCTTCCTCTTCCAAGAAGAGACTGCAGTT
>JAYWIB010000442.1:0-2575 GCA_043789265.1 Chitinophagaceae bacterium | reverse complement strand
TCACCATATCGTTCCATTGGCCTGCAGGTTTTTCTGCAGTGTCAAGTAAATTTTTGATGTTGCGTTTTTTATCTTCAGTGCCGCCCCACATAGCTTTCGGTCCCCGTCTTGCTTCCATATCGGGTACTGTAATGTCTTCCACAATGCACCAAAAATCTCCGGCATTGCCATGCTCCATTTGTACTTCCATTGACCGGGGAAACATTTTATACAAGGCCCTTGGCACAGAGCAATGTACCAGCACACCGCAATTGCCGGGCTTGCCTGCAAAGCGGTACCGGGTACTAAGGCGGTAATTTTTATACACCGAATCGGTGATGAGGTGACCCTGCGGTGTACCCAAACTTACCAGCATACCATTGCGGATAATAAATGGATTAGGAGCCGCCGCATTTGTATCCATTGCAGGCACATCAATATGCCAGCCTTCCAGATTTTTACCATTAAAAAGATTGTTGCTTTCAGCAGGTGCCGGCTGTGTACATGCAGTGATAGCAATTACAATAACCGCAGTTATAAAAATAAATTTCATTGTGTCTATTTTTTGAGATTTAAAAATACACAATGGCTGATATTTTGCATTCGTAAAAATTGCTTATCTATACAAAATAAAAATCATCATTATGAAATCATTCAGCATTGAGGAAATATGCAGCACGGTAAAGGGTACTGTGGAAGGTAACACTGGTTTAACCATCACCGGGCCGGAAGAACTGGCGCAGGCAGGCAACACACAAATAACTTTTATCGGCAGTAAAAAATTTATAAAAGTATGGGAAACTTCTAATGCCTGTGCAGCAATCGTAAATGAAGATATTTCCATTGAACCCGGCGAAGGCAGGGCTATTATTAAAGTAAAGGATGCAGACCTGGCGATGGCTGCCGTGCTGCAAATGTTTATGCCCGAAGAAAATGTTTTTGAAACGGACATACATCCCACAGCAGTAATACACGCAAGTGCAGCAATTGGCAGCAATTGTAAAATAGGTGCCGGCTGTTACATTGGCAAAGATGTTTCTATAGGCGCTAACAGTATCGTGTACCCCAACGTAACTATTTTTGACAACGTAACAATTGGCAGCAATACGGCCATCTGGTCTGGCACAGTAATTAGGGAAAGATGTGTGGTAGGCAGCCATTGCATCCTGCACAGCAATGTGAGCATTGGTGCCGATGGCTTTGGTTTCCGCCCAGCACCCGATGGAAAAGGATTGATGAAAATTCCGCACATAGGCAATGTAGTAATTGGCAATGGCGTGGAAATTGGCGCCAGCAGTTGTGTAGACAGGGGCAAATTCAGCAGCACTATTATTGGTGATGGATGCAAGATTGACAATATGATACAAATAGGACACAACAGTAAGATGGGCCGCAGTTGCATAATGGCAGGAGCCAGTGGCCTGGCGGGTTCTGTTACACTCGGTGATGGCGTAGTTATTGGCGGCGGCGCCAGGATAAATGATCATGTAACATTGGGCAATGGCGTTTCTGTAGGTGGTAATTCCGGTGTAATAAATGACTGGCCCGATGGCGCAAAAGTGTTGGGCTACCCTGCGGTAGAAGCAAGGGATGCATTAAAGCAATGGGTGGTGCTGAAGAAACTGGCGGCAGGCAATAAATAGTTTCTTTATAGTAGAATGCCTGCACTAATGCATCATTATTTTTTTAAACTGAAAAAATAAAAAATCAGCCGCAACAAATGCCGAAGCAAAAATTACTGCTGATGTTTAAATCGTTATTTGCACAGCAAATATTTATTTTACTAAAACCATCCTGTTGATTTGTATAAATAGAGCGCTTTGGTTTTATTTATATATTGATTAACCTTATTATTTTTTTTTGCCCAAATCCGTTGCAGAAATTACAGGCGTAGCTTCACCAGCTCCATCCTTTTTTAGTTTTTCAACAATCCAAGCGCCTGCTTTTTTCCCCATATCAAGCGCCACTTCATTGTCTGTACGAAAATGAATGCCCGCCTGAAAGCGTGACTCAGCCACTTCTTTGGCTCTTGCCCTGAAAAAATCTTTATCAGCAGGAAATAAATATGCACACAGCTCTGCAGTAATACAGCTTACCATTGCATGGCCTGATGGATAGCCAGGAAACGGCGGCGTAGGCAGCAGCGGTTTGTAAGTACTGTCATACTGATTGGGCCTGATGCCCCAGTAAGCATACTTGGCATCCCAGCATGCAACAAATCCATCATAATAGCCGATGGCTTCAATGGCATACACTCTGGCAGCCCCCGGTGCATTCAGGTGAAGATTGTACTCAAATATTTTAGTATGAATAATGTCATCAAAAGATGAATGCGATGCATAGTAAAATGCATTTGCTTTTGAATCGAAAGTCTGTTTATAATTTTTTAATTCATCCATATCTTTTGAAAAATCCGGCGGAGCAGCGGGGCGAAACTGGCTTCCGCTTTGCAGCACTACTGTTTTACTTTTTCCTGCACCGGGCAGCATGGCAAATTGCCCATGCCAGCGGCCCGGCCCTTCAGGTACTTTACCATCCCAGGTTGTTTTATCGAGGAAGTTTTTTGTCCGCTCAATTTCTTCTGATGCAATTTTTT
>JAYWIB010000441.1:0-2576 GCA_043789265.1 Chitinophagaceae bacterium | reverse complement strand
TGGCAATTTTATCCACCTGCAGGGTGCAGCGTTGCCTCCGCAGCCGGATGCAGAAATTTACAAATCCAGCACCTGCCTGCCTGCTGCCCTCCACTGTATCATCTACCGCTATCATTCAGTACAGGACAAAACTGCAAGCTGGCAGGCCATTGTATACAGCGGCGATAACTTTGATGAAGCCATGAAGGCTTATCAAAATATTTACCGACAGGTAAAAAAAACTACGGTGTATGGCATTGCCGGCAAAAGCGCCGCCTTTGATGGAGAGATGCAGAAGCCGGATGAAAATGTTCGCTTTGCCGTAAGTTCTTTAAGACTAAAAACTACTGATGCAAAATTCAGGCAACTGGCAGCGGAGATTGAACTGAGCAATAACTACGATGGCTGGGAAGTGCGCCTGAATATTTTCAGCAAAAAATACCAGGCTGAAAAAGAAAAAGAAAAAGAAGAAGACGAATAAACTTTATAAACAAGAGAAGGTTATTTAGTTATTTTTTAAGATAGCATTCTAACAAATTTGCAGCGTCATATTGAATATAAATAAAAATGAAAAAATAATTGCTTCTGTCATAAAATTTTGAAAGATATCTTCCCCAATTTTATTGTCAAAGAGTTTTTCCTTCAGTATCCTTATTGCTATATTCGAAAAATATTTCAAAAAGCCATTCATGAAAAAAATAACAATCCATGCTGTTGCGCTGCTGCTTATTACTGTTTCCTGCAACAATGCTTCACAAAAACATGCTGCTGCTGCAGATGAGAAAAAAGATTCCACTAAAAGCTATGTGCAGCAAAAGCTTGATGGTTTTGTACCGGTAACACTTACCGCAGATTTATCGAAGCTTACAGAAAATGAAAAAAAGATGATGCCATTGCTGATACAGGCAGCAGATATAATGAACGGCCTGTACTGGCAGCAATGCTATGGCAATAAAGACAGTCTGCTGAATGCAATAAAAGATGAACAGCTGAAAAAATTTGTGCTGCTTAACTATGGCCCCTGGGATAAGCTGAACAGTGATACACCCTTTGTGCCCGGTACAGGTGCAAAACCCCTGGGTGCAAATTTTTATCCTGCAGATATGACGAAAGAAGAATTGGATAATTCAACGCTTAGGGATAAGCACGGACAGTATTCTATTATCCGCAGAGACAGTGCCGGTAAGCTTATAGCCATCCCTTACCATGTGGCTTATAAAGTGCCGCTGGCGCAGGCTGCAGCGTTGCTTAACCAGGCCGCAGCGCTGGCAGAAGATGCAGGGCTGAAAAAATATTTGCAACTGCGTGCCGTTGCATTAACTACTGACAATTACAATACCAGCGATATAGCCTGGCTCGATATGAAAAACAATACACTCGATATTGTAATTGGCGCCATCGAAAATTATGAAGATGCGCTGTACAATGCACGCAATGCATACGAAGCCTATGTGCTGATAAAAGATAAAGAATGGAGCCAGCGGCTTGCCAAGTATGTGGCTATGCTGCCCGAACTACAGGAAGGCATTCCTGTAGACGCAAAATATAAAACAGAAAAGCCAGGCACATCATCTGACTTGAATGCATATAATGTGGTGTACTATGCAGGCCACAGCAACAGCGGCGGCAAAACCATTGCAGTTAATTTACCCAATGATGAAGAGTTGCAAAAAACAAAAGGTACCCGCAGGCTGCAGTTAAAAAATACCATGCAGGCAAAATTTGATAAAATAATGATACCCATTGCCAGAACATTTATTGACCCGTCGCAGCTTTCCGATGTGCAGTTTGATGCATTTTTTGCAAACGTAATGTTTCATGAAGTGGCACACGGGCTTGGAATAAAAAATACCATCAATGGAAAAGGAACGGTACGGGCGGCACTGCAGGAACAAAGCTCGTGGCTGGAAGAAGCAAAGGCAGATATTCTTGGATTGTATATGGTTACAAAGCTGGTGGCGAAAGGTGAATTGCCGGGTCTTGTTCAAAATTATTACACCACATTTATGGCGGGTATCCTTCGTTCTGTTCGCTTTGGGGCAAGCGAGGCACACGGCAAAGCCAATATGCTGGCATTTAATTTTTTTGAAGAAAAAGGTGCTTTTGAAAAGACTGCATCAGGTCATTATAAGATTAACCTGGAAAAATTTGCGGCTGCAATGAATGCATTAACCAGTCTTATACTTACCATTCAGGGTGATGGCGATAAAGCTGCAGCCGAAAATTTACAGCAGACAAAAGCACTTGTAAACCCTACCCTTCAAAAAGATTTGGATAAGCTACAGGAACAAAATATTCCGGTAGATGTAATTTTCGACCAGGGCGTAAAAGTGCTGGGGCTTTGATTTTTATTGATGCACCAACGCATAAAGGCACTAAGAATTACTATTCTTTTTTATACTGTTTTTTAAAATAAACATTGAAAGTGCTGCTTACAGATTTATCAGTCATAAAAGAAATTGCTGCGGAAAAAGAAGATGAAAATGATGCTTTCCGTATTTTTTTAAAAAATGCAGACAGCAAAGAAATTGATTTGATGGTGCATGCAACCAATGATGCTGTTGCTCCGCAGATTGACTGTACACAATGCGGCAATT
>JAYWIB010000440.1:0-2581 GCA_043789265.1 Chitinophagaceae bacterium | reverse complement strand
CTGCCAAACCCAGTACGGGCAAGGATGTATCACTAACTGATAATGCGTGGCTTATAATTTGCGAATTGATTTTACACATAAATAGTGAGTGTATGTATATAGAAAGAAGCGTAGAAAAATGGGATAATAATTTTAACGCAGCTCTTTAAACATCATTGAAAAAATTTTCCAGATAACTCTTATACTTTTAAAACAAGATCAAATTAATTTTTATGGCAAAAAAAAAATCAGGGAGTTTAAACTCAACCAAAATCACAGAATTAAATCCAGACGTTTCTGCAGGTGATGGACAATTTTTAACCACCAACCAGGGGTTGAGGATAAACGACAACAACAATTCATTAAAAGCCGGCGAACGTGGAGCCACCCTGCTGGAAGATTTTATTTTAAGGGAAAAAATTACACATTTCGATCATGAGCGTATACCGGAAAGAATTGTGCATGCCCGTGGAAGTGCCGCACATGGCGTATTTAAAGTGTATGAGCCGCTGGCAAAATATACCAAAGCAGGCTTCTTAAATAATACAGCCGCAGAAACACCTGTATTTGTAAGATTTTCTACGGTAGCAGGTTCCAGGGGATCATCCGACCTGGCAAGAGATGTACGTGGCTTTTCTGTAAAATTTTATACGGAAGAGGGTGTATACGATTTGGTAGGAAATAATATACCCGTGTTCTTTATACAGGATGCAATCAAATTCCCTGATTTGATACATGCAGTAAAGCCAGAGCCGCATCACGAAATGCCACAAGCCGCATCGGCGCATGATACATTTTGGGATTTTATTTCCCTAATGCCCGAAAGCATGCACATGGTGATGTGGGCTATGAGTGACAGGGCGCTGCCACGGAGCTATAGAATGATGGAAGGTTTTGGTGTACACACTTTCCGTTTAATAAACAGCAACAATGAAAGCTGCTTTGTAAAATTTCACTGGAAGCCATTGCTGGGTGTGCATGCAGTGTGCTGGGATGAGGCGCAAAAAATTTCAGGAAAAGATCCTGACTTTCACCGCAGGGATTTATGGGAAGCAATAGAGGCAGGCAATTTTCCTGAGTGGGAACTTGGGCTGCAGATTATTCCTGAAGCGGATGAACATAAATATCCGTTTGACTTATTGGATCCCACCAAATTAATTCCCGAAGAACTGGTACCTGTAATGAGAGTGGGTAAAATGACGCTAAACCGCAACCCTGATAACTTTTTTGCTGAAACAGAACAGGTGGCTTTTCATCCCGGCCATTTGGTGCCGGGCATAGATTTTAGCAACGATCCATTGCTGCAGGGCAGATTATTTTCTTATACCGATACACAGTTATCAAGGCTTGGCAGTGCAAATTTTCATGAAATTCCTATCAACAGATCCATTGCACCCGTGCATAACAATCAGCGTGACGGACATATGCGCCAAACTATCAATGCGGATAAAACAAGTTATCATCCCAACAGCATCTCCGGTGGTTGTCCCTTTCAGGCAAAGGCTGCAGAGGGAGGTTTTGTAAGCTATACCGAAAGAATAGATGCCGTAAAAATCAGGAACCGCAGCAAAAGTTTTTTTGATCATTTCAGCCAGGCCACGTTATTTTTTAACAGCCAATCACGAGCCGAGCAAACACATATTGTGGATGCATTAACTTTTGAACTGGGTAAAGTGGAAAGAATTTATATAAGGGAAAGAATGCTTGGCCTGCTTACGCAGGTAGATAAGGGCCTTGCCAGCAAAGTGGCCACAGGCCTTGGTTTGGCAGTACCAAAGGGGCCGCAGCTTCCAATGAATCACGGAGTGGGTGCCGATGCAGATGATAAAAAATATGAACCGGTAAAAGCAGCACCTGTAATAGAAAAATCTGTAGCTCTCAGCATGGAGGGCACCATAAAAAATTCTATCCGTACAAGGAAGATTGCATTTTTAGCGGCTGATGGCGTAAATGAAGCAGATGTAGCCAGCATGAAAACTGCGTTGGAAGCAGCAGGCGCCACAGTTAAATTAATAGCGCCCACACTTGGCATCATAAAAACCGCCGGGCGTGCCGTACAGTTAACGGCTGATGCAAGTTTTTTAACACAGGCATCTGTATGTTTTGATGCAGTATATATTCCGGGTGGTAAAAAACATATTGACCTTTTATCTGCAGAACCGGATGCACTTCGTTTTATAAATGAAGCATTCAGGCATTGTAAAGCCATAGCTGCGGATAACGAAGCTGCCTCCCTGCTCCAATACACTTTTATAGTGCCCGCCCACGAAGAAAATCCGGATGAACTGTATGCAGATGAAGGCGTGCTGATTAATAAAACTCCGGAAGATTTTATTAATGCCATTGCAAAACACCGGGTGTGGCAAAGAGAACTTTCACGAAAAGTACCAGCTTAACAAAGACAACATACAGCAATATATTTCCTTATGAACCTGACGTTAATTACCGGCATTGTGGCCAGTGTGTTTTCTGCCTTGTCTTTAGTACCGCAATTGATAAAATTGATAAAAGAAAAAAAAGCAGGAGATATTTCGGTAGCGATGCTGGTAATCTTATTTATTGGCCTGAGCCTGTGGACTTACTACGGTGTACTCAATAAAGA
>JAYWIB010000439.1:0-2583 GCA_043789265.1 Chitinophagaceae bacterium | reverse complement strand
CCGACAATAAAATGCGTGGTTCTATTACATCTTTTACTGCCTCGGCTGCATTTACCACCAGATTGATGAGTACCTGCTCCACCAGGTTTACATCGGCTTCTACTTTTAGCTCGGGGTCTTTTAATATTATTTCAAGCTCAATATTTTTCTTGTCAAGTGTAGGCTCCATCAGGTGATGCAGCGTTTCAAACAAATCCCTTACATGTACTTTTTCGAGTGTGAGTTTGGTTATTTTATTAAGGTTGCGGTAGGTTTCTGCAAACTTTAACAATCCTTCACTGCGCCGCTTGATGGTTTCAATGCCTACTTCCAAATCATCTACAGGGCCTGTTTTCTTAAGATCACTAACGGCGAGCTGCAGCCGGTTTTTTAATGTATCTGCCAGCGACGAAATGGGTGCTACCGAATTCATAATTTCATGCGTCATTACATTCAGTAATTTCTGCCATGCTTTAGATTCTGTTTCTTCCAGTGCTTCATTGATGTTTTGAAATGCAATGAGTTTGTATTTTTTGTTATCAGTTTGAAAGGCCGTTGCACTTAGCAAAACTTTTACTGATACTTTATCTCCTTTCATGCTGGTTACTTTTTTTTCGCCGGGCATAATGGCTATTATTTCATTGTACAGCACTTCATCCCTGCGTGCCAGCGACTGCATGTTTTTTATATAAGGCACATGCAGCATTTGCTTCAGCGCTTCATTCATCCACATCACATCGCCGGTGGCATGCTCATAAGAAAGAATGCCGGTATCCACCAATTCCAAAATTTTTTGCAGGTATACAAACTGCGTTTCTTTTTCTTTGCTGATTAATTTAAAGGTGGAAGTAATTTCATTAAAGCCCCGCCGCATGGGCTGCAGCGCCACAGGCGCATTTTTTTCATCGAACCTCCGGGAAAAATCACGGTAATGCACAGACTCCACAAATTGCTGCAGTTCATCATTGCTTTTGTTGGTGTAATGAAACAGACTCATTACCTGAAAGACAACAATGCCGCAGCAAATAACCGCAGCGCTGTAATATCCTTTCACCAGTAAAAAAGCTACCATGCATATCACCAGCATCAGCAACAAAATGTGTAATGATAACACCCATTCAAACTTTTTAAATTTCATATGCCTGGCTTTGGTATGAAAAAAACAACAAGTGTTTTGCAGCGGGTGGATGGTATTTGACAATGTTGTCAGCAGCTTCAATCCAGTTATTGAAATACCAACTAATGTTACAAAAATTGAAACAGCATTTTTATCCTTACTTAAATTTCATATTTACTAAGCCGCCGGTACAAAGCAGTACGTGTAATGCCTAGTTCTTTTGCTGCTTTAGAAATATTGCCGCTGTGTTTTTCTATCACTTTAAGAATGGTATTTTTTTCGAGACTGCTCAGTTTTAAATCACCCTCTTCTTCTTCTGTTTTATTACGGCCTGCTTCCAGCGGCGAAAAAATGATGTCACCTGCATTTAATGTATCTCCTTCGGCCATTATCACCGCACGCTCTATGCTGTACTGCAGTTCCCGTACATTACCCGGAAAAGAATAGTGCAGCAATTTTTCCCTGCAACTTGCATCAAATTCCGGCGTAGGCTTTATGTATTTGTCTGCGTATATTTTGACGTAATGTTTTGCCAGCATAAGAATATCCTCTTTTCTTTTTCTTAATGGAGGAATGGTTATTTCTACGGTATTAATTCTGTACACCAGGTCTTTCCGGAATTTGCTTTCGTTGGCCAGTTCGCTCAAAGGCAGGTTGGTGGCACATACCAGGCGAATGTCAACAGGTATTTGTTCATTGCTGCCCAGCCGCATTATTTTCCTGTTCTGCAGCACGGATAGTAGTTTTGCCTGCTGCTGCAGTGTAATGTTTCCAATTTCATCCAGAAAAAGTGTGCCTCCGCCGGCACTTTCAAAGCGGCCAATCCTGTCTTCTCTGGCATCGGTAAATGCACCTTTTTTATGCCCGAACAATTCGCTTTCAAACAACGATTCGGTTAAGGCGCCCACATCTACTTTCACAAAAGGCTTTTGCGCCCTCAGCGATTTTTGATGAATGGCCTGTGCCACCAGTTCCTTGCCCGTGCCATTTTCTCCAAGTATTAAAACATTGGCATCCGTTGGTGCTATTTTTTCAATTTTATAAAATATTTCCTGCATCACTTCGCACTGCCCGAGCAGTTGTGTACCAATCACTGAATCGCCGGAAGTTTTTAAAGAAGCCGCCAAATTACCGGCCGATTTCTTCTTAAATATTTCGCTGATGGTACTCAGCAGTCTTTCATTGTGCCAGGGTTTTACAATAAAATCAGCTGCACCTTCTTTTAGCGAACGTACGGCCAGGTCTATGTCTCCGTAGGCAGTAATCATTACCACGGCAATGTTTTTATCAATGTCTTTTACTTTCTTTAGCCAGAAAATACCTTCGTTGCCTGTGTTGATGCTGCTGTTAAAATTCATATCAAGCAGCATGATGTCAAATTTTTTTTCGGCAAATAAAGCCCGGATATTTTCGGGGTTTTTTTCGATGGTCACTTCTTTTACTTCAGTTTTCAACAGCATCCTTACGGCGGTGAGTACGTCCGTATC
>JAYWIB010000438.1:0-2583 GCA_043789265.1 Chitinophagaceae bacterium | reverse complement strand
GATTGGATATAGCTGATGTTGTTTGGGATTAACCCCTGTCTCTCCTGTTGTGTTTTTTGCGAAATATTTTGCGGCTTTCCTGGCGTTGATCCTGTTTAATTTCTTTTCTTTCATCACGGGTAATTTTGCCGTCGTCTTTTTTTGCTTCTCTTACATCCTGCCGGATTTCTTTTTGTCCTTCCCGTAAATTTTTTGCTTCAGCACGGGTAATCTCTCCGCTGCGTACGCCCTGCTTAATGCGCTGGTGCTGGTGTTTAGCCCGGTGCCTTATTTGTGCAGTGGCATCTGTAGTAGTGGCTGCTAATATAATAGCCAGTGCTGCTAATAATTTTACTTTCATGATTGATAATTTTTATTGGTGATTGATAAGGTGGCTTTGCCGTTTACGCAATGATAGACCGGGGCAGGCAAGCTTGGTTTAAAAAATAAAAAAATTAATTATCGGCTTCGCACAAGTCAGTCGAAAAAATATTAAAACTTTTGCGATGATATCTGCACAGCCCATGCTGTGTAATGGCAGTGCGGTGCAAAGCCGTACCATAGCCTTTATTTTTATCCCATCCATACACCGGAAACTCATGGTGCAGTTGCTGCATGTATTCGTCCCGGTAAGTTTTAGCCAGTATGCTTGCAGCAGCAATAGATGCATATTTGCCATCGCCTTTTACAATGCAGGCATGGGGTATTTGCCCGTAAGGTTTAAAGCGGTTTCCATCTACCAGTAGCAGTGAAGGTTTATGTGCAATGGCATCTATACATATGTGCATAGCTGAGTAAGAAGCCTGCAGGATATTGATATTGTCTATCTCATCATTGCTTACGCACTGCACCGAAAATGCAATGCTTTCTTTTTCTATGATATGCCTTAGTGTATTGCGATCGCATTCTTTTACCTGCTTGCTGTCATTGAGCAATGGATGAAAAAAATCTTTTGGTAAAATAACGGCTGCCGCAAATACAGGGCCAGCATAGCATCCACGGCCGGCTTCATCCAGCCCTGCTTCAATAATGGTATTGTGGTAAAAGGGAAGCAGCATGGGTACAAAAATAATCAAACATTACAAGGGATAAATATCTGCACCTGGTAAAGTTAACAAGATGCAGATTCTTTGTTGTTCAAAATTTTTATGTTGAATAAAGACTTATAAGCAACGTCTCTCAATGAGCCAGCAGCATGGCTTATGATGTTGCGGCTATTATAGCGACTGCCCGCCTTTTAAACTCCACGTCTTCCATTTCCATAAAGTTTGAAGGCCGCTGCCGTGTGGAATGATATGTTTTAGCTGCATGCAATAAAGATAAATCTAAGAATGGGATTACGATATCACCTGCCTCTTTTTTAAACCTGGCACAACGTCCTTTGGCCACGCTCATTGCCCGGCAAAGAGACGTTGCTTGAAATCGAAATGGGAGACTTGCTCAGAAAAAATGTAACCCATAAAGACCATAACTCTGCTATGCCGTTCTCTATTCTTGCAACTATCATCAGGCAGCATATAATGAATTATGTAGCACTCTTTGTTATTATTGATACCTACAAACAAAAAAGAAAAGGGTAAAAAAGGCAGACGTCCAAAAACCCCACCTAAAAAAATGACACCCTTGCTTTACAAATGGAAATGAAAAATGTAGTATTAGTGATACTTACTGGGTAAAAAAATGTTTTTTTTGTACGTTTGTCGTACAACAATAAAATAAATTTAAAAATTTATAACAATAGTTGGTTTTTTGTCTATATTCATTCAACTATAGATATCCTACCGTCCTAAACTATTTTTTTAATTCACAATTACATTTTATGAAAAAAGCACTTTTCAGTTTATTATTTATTATTAATTTTATTTTAGTACTCGCCCAACCCAGAAACTTTACCTATGAGGATGCTAATGCTAAAATAGTTTATTCAGGAACCGTAGTAAATGGCCAACTAACCGCAATTTGACTTTAACCGAATTTGCAAGTCGAAAAACACAAGGTTTACCATCACTAACAATAAATACGAATATTGCATCCTAATAAAACTGGAATTTCCCAAATTTTAATTAACAAGGCTCTATCTATAGAGACACAATATGCATCTATATTTTCAGGTAGATTTACGGCAACTATCTGCAACTCATTTGATTTGGCTTTAGATTAATTTGCCTCGCCTTTAAGGCAAAAGCGAATTACGTACAGAAGAAGTTCAAGGTCTTTTTTATTGGTGTAGTATTGTAAAAACAATAAATAGATATTATTCCGTTCCGACCTTAGGATTAATGGTAATGCAACTAATAAGTGTACAACTTATAGTGGGTATATTGTTGGCTTCACACCATACTTTGCAAAAGAAGATATAATTGTCAATTTGCAAGCATTAAAGAATTATACACAAACACGTCCGACTAAATTATCAGCAATAGGAAAACAAAAAGTAGTAGATATAATTAATTCAATACCGGGTCCTACAACTACTGTTTTAAATATCGAAGCATTACTATTAGCTAAATATCAAAGTGAAACTGAATTGGACAAAAAAATATTGGTTATCCGGCAGCGATTGTGGATGTTGTCGTAATTATTCTGGTACTTGTTGGTTTGCAT
>JAYWIB010000437.1:0-2585 GCA_043789265.1 Chitinophagaceae bacterium | reverse complement strand
ATTTTTTAGTTTCACCAAAATAGGCGGGCAATTATTTGGAGATAGATAAGAACTGTCTAGTGTAAAGTCTGCTTTAAAATCTTTGATGCTGATGGGGTGTGACGCAGTATCTGCACAGCCGTTGAGTGCATCTTTTACAATAAGCTGAATGGTATATTCACCGGGTGTTTTGTAAACTGGTACCGGAGCTGCATTGCTGGAAAAATTGCCGTCACCAAAATCCCATGAATACTCCGTGGCATAGCTCTGGTATTTGTTAGTACTGTCTTTTACATCTATTGGCAATGTTATATACGATACAGGCGGCGGATTAAAAAATGCTTTAGGTCCGGTTACATAAATGGAATCACTCAATGTGGAAGCAGAAGTAAACTTACAGCCGCTTTCATCAGTAACAGTAAGTGCAGCATAATAACTTCCAGGATTGTTATAAAGGTGGGCAACAGTACCGCTTACGCCGGATGATTGTACAGTGCTGTCACCAAAATTCCATTGCCAGCTTATGATTTTATTGTTAGTGGCCGAGCTGTCTTTAAGCACTGCGGGACTCTTAAAACAAACATTGTTATTTATAAAAACATACCGTGGCTCCGACCAGCGTACGTCCAGCGGAATGCTGTTAGTAGTATCGGCGCAGCCGAAGAAAGCAGATTTCAAAACAAATGCAATACCTGTTTTATTCTTTTCAAAGTTTTGAAGGGTGCCGGTAAAGTTGTTGCCCCAGGCAGCGCTGGTATCTGCAATGATGCCATTGTAATTACTTCCATCACTGTAAAAGCCTTTGGCAAATGTATAATCATGCACGCCTTTGTTCAATGCTTCATTCATTTCAAGATTACGGATAGTAATATTCATTTGCCCGTTGGAGCAAACAGCAACCTTATCAGCACTGAGTACCGGTAGCTGTTTTAGTAATACAGGTGTAAGGATCGTATCGGTTACCGAGCAGGCGCCATTGGTGGTGGTTAGGGTTACTTTATACAGTCCTGATTTAGTATAAGTATGTTCCACCGAAAATTCATTTGCAACCGTAGTCAATATTGCACCATCACCAAAATTCCATTTCCACGTGAAGGCTTTTTTTGAATCCTGTATAAAAATTACTTTACCCCTGCTTTCGGTACAGGTATTTGCTTTAGCAGAAATAATTGAAAACGGCGGCAATACTTTTATATAAGCTGTCCGGGTCAAAGTATCCCTGCATCCGCCGGGGCTGATGGTAATAAGTGTGATGCTGAAAGTACTGTCTTTGCTATATTTATGTGTTGCATACGGGCCGCCATAAGCTGTAGTGCCATCACCAAAATTCCAGTAATAAATAATTCCGTCTTCCTGCGGCACTGCATTAAACACCGCTGGGGTATTGCCGCAAATAGTAGTAAGCGGTGCTGTGAAATCAGATACGGGTGTTTTATAAACAATCTTAACGCCTGCAGTATCTGTTTTTACACAGCCATCAGCGCTTGTATACTTCAGCGTTACTGTATATTTTCCAGGCAGTGTAAATAAGTGTGCAGGGCTGGCAAGTGTGGAGGTGTTGCCATCACCAAAATTCCACTGATAGTTTAATATAGACCCCTCATTGATAAGCGCTGAAAATTTTAAACTGTAAGGGCCGCAATCGGCAGGCAGATTTTCGGTTTTTATGTTTACTGATGGTCCGGAAATCTGTACTGTTTTTGTAAGTGTACTGGTACAACCCACTGCATTTTCTATCATCAGCCTTACAGCATATTGGCCATTGGCATTGTAAATGTATTCGGCAGACTTAGCAGCAGCATTGGTATCCATTTTAATGTTGTCGTAATTAAAATCCCATGTCCATTTAAGTGCAGTGCCGGTAGTGTCTTTAAACAATACACGGGCAGGAGCGCCGCATTTGTTGTCATTGGTAATGATGAAATCATTGAATGCCGTTGATTTTTTTATGCGAACAAGCTGGCTGATAGAATCTTTGCAGGTGCCAAAATCATTCACCAGTTTTATTACATAGGTGCCGCTGTCAGTAAAATTATATTCCAGTGCATTATTTTCAATGGATGGAATCACTACATCATTTACATGCCACTGCGTACCCACAGGTTGTGGAATGCTGGTATTGTAAAAATGTAATTTTTGGGTACTGCACAATTGTTCTGGTAATGAAAAATTATTGATAAAGCTGGCAATATTTATAAAGCTGTTGTGTGTAACGGTGGCATCACATCCTTCGCTGCTGGTCACTGTAAGCGACACAGAGAATACACCTGCTTTGTTAAACACATGGGCCGGATCTTTTTCGATGGATGTGGTGCCATCACCAAAATCCCAGCGGTAAGATAAAGTGCCGGGGCCGGAACTGCTGTCAATAAATTTAATGGGTTGTGCCGCATTGCACAGCACCGTTTTATCAGCACTGAAGGCCGCTTTTATAGGCGCAAGAATTTTGATGAAATCTTTTTTCTCATAGGTTTTTGTACAGCCGTAAATATTTGTAAGCGTTAGGCTGATGGTTACATCTTGTATTACCTGGTATGTATGTACAGTTTGCGGTGTATACACAAGTTGAGTATTGCCATCCCCAAAATCCCAGTAATAATTTTTTA
>JAYWIB010000436.1:0-2586 GCA_043789265.1 Chitinophagaceae bacterium | reverse complement strand
CCTCGTTGGTTTGCCCCCGGGTATGCCATTCATTCACAACTCCATTATTACATTTTCCAGATAATCATCAAATTAATTCTTCCTAAAAAATTCCCCGGAAAGGGTATTGTTTTCTCTAAAAAAAAGTGTAACCTTTACAGCGCTTTAAAACAGGGAGATGCATAAAGTATTTTTTTCAATCGCTTTATACTGGATAAATAGAATCCCTGTTGACCATCATATCTTTTAAAACCTGCTGTAGTTTGTTGTTTTTTATTCCAATGAAAATTCACTGTTGTTTTTAAAATTCAATTCTTGCTGAAATACTGCTGCCTCTTGTAAGCAGGAGCATGTTATTTATTTAATTTTTAAAAACAAAACAGATGAGAAAGCTTTTCCTTTTTTTTATTCCCTTATTTTTTGTGACAGGGCTGGCTTCGGCTAAAATACGCCGGGTAGGTTTTTTTGCAAGCCCTGTTGCCGGCACCGATTATACCACATTCGATTTGGCTAACACAGCAGCGGCAGCAGGCGATACGATATTAATGTTTCCAAGTACCTCAATAAATGCCACACTCACAAAAAAACTAAAAATTTTCGGCCCCGGCTACTGGCTGGATCCTGCCAGTACACCTGCCAAAGGAAATGCAGGCCTGCAGGCTTTTGCAGGTGTATCTACCATGAACAATCTTACATTTAACACCGGTAGCGAAGGAAGTGTGCTGATGGGTATGAGCGGCGGTACAATTTTTATAAACACCAGCGATATTACCATTCAGCGCAATTATAATATTGTAATTTATTTGGCTTTTTTAAATGCTGTAGTAAACGTAAATAACCTGCAGGTGCTGCAAAACTACCGGGTAAATATTGCCAATTATTATACCAATGGATCTACCTATAGTAATATGAACATCAGCAACAATTTTATCTACTCATTTGCTGTAGCTAATGGCAATACCTACAGTGGTAGTATTTCCAACAATGTATGGGCTTTCGACCAAACACAAAGTGCCAACGATTTAAATGGCGGTGCTAATACTCTTTCTTACGCTGGTGGTATTAATCTGGGTGGCGGTGCTTTTTTAGTGCAGAATAACATTTTTGCTTATTATTCAAATGCTGGGTCGGTCAACAATGGTGTATACAGTATTTCTAACCAGGGCAACAGTATATTCAATTACAACCTTTCGGTACAGGGTAGTGTTGCCATTGCATGGGGTACAGGTGTAGGAAATGTAATTACTCCTATAGCCAATACAGCTAACATTTTTCAGGGCTTTCCATTAATAGGTAGTCGTACTGCAGATGACAGGTACAGGCTAAAAGCCGGCAGCCCGGCGCTGGTAGCTAACAGGCCGGGCAGCAGTGTGGATGCAGGTATGTATGCAGGCAGCTATCCTTATAAACTTTCCGGTATACCAACCATACCAAGTATTTATGCACTTTCGTCCCCGCAGGGCAACAATCCATCTGGCAGCACCATACAGATAAATGTAAGCACAAGAGGTAACAATTGATACCTGTACAGTAAACAAATTTTGTATGAGTGTTAAACAAAAAAAAGATGACACGTTGTAAAAATAAAAAAGCATTGAGCCTGCTGCCGCTGTTTTTGTTTGTGCTGATGGTTGAACTGATGTATGCACAGGCTCCTAACATTAACCGCATTGAGTATTATTTGGATGATGACCCGGGTTATGGCAAAGCCACCAACCTTAGCTTTACGGGTACCCAGCCTGCCGTAACAGGCACTATCAATATAGATTTACTCCCCATCTCTCAGGGGGTGCATATAGTAGGTATACGAAGCCGGGATGCCAGCGGGGCATGGAGCCTTGATAACAAATGGTTGTTTCTAAAACCTTATGCAAATGCAGGTGCTACACCGCAGCCTGCTATTAACAGAGTGGAGTGGTATTTAAACAACGATCCCGGCTACGGAAATGCCACCGCTATCAGCATAGCTACCGCGGCAGATTTACCCAATGCAGCAATTAATATTGATTTGGTGCCGCTAAGGCAGGGCGTTCATATAGTAGGTGTTCGAAGTAGGGATGCCAACGGTGCATGGAGCCTGGATAATAAATGGTTGTTTTTAAAACCTTATACCAACGCAGGAGCCATACCGCAGCCAAACATTACGGCAGTAGAATGGTTCATGGATACCGATCCCGGCTATGGCAAGGCCACACCCATCAGCATTACTGCTGGCAAAGATTTGGCCGGGCTGGCAGTTAATATAGATTTGGTTCCCTTGTTTCAGGGGGTGCATATTGTTGGTGTAAGAAGCCGGGATGCTAATGGTGCCTGGAGCATGGATAATAAATGGATATTTTTAAAACCGTATGCAAACACCGGCGCCACACCGCAGCCCAAAATTGTGCGGATAGAGTATTTTGTTGACAGTGATCCGGGCTATGGTAAAGCCACCCCGGTTACCATCACTTCTGCCGCCAACATAAGCAGTTTAATTTTTGATGCGGATATTTCCAATGTGCCCAATGGTATACATAAACTGGCCATACGCAGCCTGGACGAGAATGGTGCCTGGAGTATGGACAACAGGGTTGATTTTACGGGCGGTACATTGTCTGCCAATACCAA
>JAYWIB010000435.1:0-2589 GCA_043789265.1 Chitinophagaceae bacterium | reverse complement strand
GATTTGGCTGAAGTTTTTTTAAAAGTGGCAACAGCTTCCTCGTCTTTATTTATATGACTTTTGCGTGCTACTTTTACTTTTGAAGCGAAGTGACGGGTAGCGTATTTTAATAAGGTATTGTATTTTATTGTTTTCTTAAATTCTTGTTCTACCCAGGATAATAATTCTACATAACCACGCAATCCATTCTTTGGGTCATGCAATTTCTGTTCTATAAGTTTATGTTCCGCTACAGTAATTGTGGAAGGCCTGCCTTCTTTTCTCTCATGTTTCAAAAGGGCTTCTATACCGCCTTCCACATAAAGTGTGCGCCATGTCTGTACACTATTGTGATTAACTCCTACAGCTTCTGCAACCGCACGTTTCGAAATTCCTGAATCTTCGTTTTTCTTAAACTCCATAAGGACTCTAATACGGGTAGCTATCATGGGAATACTATCCTTCTGTAGCTTTCTTAAGGTAGCAAAAGTTTCCTTTACATGTATTTGTTTGGGTGATGACATAAAATAATGATTTATATTATAGTCCAAAAATAAAACAAAAAAATCCAATAAGCTAATATTGGACTAATTAATTATTCACACTGGTATTACTCAATATGAACAGACATATTCAGAAGCTGGTTTAGCTCAAAGCAAACTTTGGAATAAAGGAACATTATGTATTACCATAGCGGCAAACATTGCAGAAATTGCAATTTTAAGTTTTGATGCTTGTTTCCCTGATAGTGTTTTAGGTTATATTCCTGATGAGAAAAAATGTGATTTAGATTTTACCTTTTATACTTTAAAATATTTTCAGAAAGAACTCCAACAAATGGGAGATGGTTCAGTTCAAGATAATATTAATCTTGGCACTTTTGAACAAATTAAATTCCCGTTTCCACTTTTATCCGAACAAACAGCCATTGCCTCTATCCTCAGCAGCTTAGATGATAAAATAGACCTACTACACCGCCAAAACAAAACTTTAGAGCAATTGGCTGAAACGATTTTTAGGCAATGGTTTGTGGAGGAAGCAGAAGAAAGTTGGGAGGTTGGGACATTGGATGATGTGGCATCATTTCATAACGGAAAATCAAGACCAAATGGAATTGGTGAAATACCAATTTATGGAGGGAATGGAATTTTGGACTATACAAATGTTTTTAATTATTCGGGAAAGTCAATCATTGTAGGGAGAGTTGGAGCATATTGCGGAAGTTTATATTTTGAGAATAAAGAAATATGGGTTTCAGATAATGCATTATTAGTAAAAGCAAAAAGGGATAATCAAATGCACTATCTATTTTATCTTTTAAAAAGTTTAGAACTTAATTCAATGGCACAAGGTTCAAGCCACCCACTATTAACTCAAACACTTCTAAAATCAATAAAAATAGTTAAACATCCACAATCTAAAATGGCAAGTTTTAATATGCAAGTGGAACAATGGAATAATAAAATAGAATTCAATAAGAAACAAATCCGCACCTTAACCCAAACCCGAGATGCTTTGTTGCCAAAGTTGATGAGTGGGGATGTAAGAGTAAATTAATTTTTAATTCAAATGTCTGACAAGTTAAACGAAAATATAATAACAGAATTTTTGAAATTGAAAGATGATGGCATCTTGTATCATCGTGAAAGTCAATATTTGGAATTTAAAGAATCATTTAATTTGGCAGGACTTGCGGACTATTATAGAGATTTTGCTGCATTCGCTAACAACAAAGGTGGATACCTAATTTTCGGAGTTAAAGATAAACCTAAGAGAGAGTTGATTGGTCTTTCAGTAAAAGCAAAGGAGCAATTTGACAAACTCGACCCCGAAACTGTAACAGGACATTTGTTAGACCTGTTTTCTACAAGTATTTCGTGGGAACATGAAATATATGAATTAGATAATTTGACATTTGGAGTTTTTTATGTTTATGAATCTAATGCAAAGCCCATTATTTCAAAAAAAGATGAAGGGAAAGACCAAATTTTAAAGAATGGAGAAATTTATTTCCGTTATGGCGGACGTACCCAAAAGATTCAGTTTGCGGAATTAGAATCAATCATCAATAAAAGAATTGAACAAAACAATAATCAATGGATGGATTTAGTTCAGAAAATTGGTAAATCGGGTCCGCAAAATGCAGCAATTCTCGATTCTGAAAAAGGAATTATTGAAAAAGGCAATAATCAGATTTTAGTAATTGATGAAGAACTTGTAAAGGAATTTCAAATAATAAGAGAGGGCGAATTTAGTGAAACTAAGGGGGCAAAAACATTAAAATTGGTTGGTAATATTACCACAATTAATCAAGTTGAAGTAATCAAAAAAGTTAAAGAAGATAAGTTGAAAGAATATCCACTTTCCGCAACCGACCTTGTGAATGAAATAAAAAAGAAAGTACCGTTGATTAATCAAAATCGAATTTGGGAAATTTTAAAGGAAAATGGAGTAAAAGACAATAAAGATTATTCAGACTATTCTTTTAGAAATCAAAAACAAAGACTTGAATATCAATACTCCGGTAACTTTTAAATGTGGAAAAGTGCAAAACTAAATTAGGATAAAAACAACAAAGGCATTAGACCTTTGTATGCTAAAAACAAAATC
>JAYWIB010000434.1:0-2589 GCA_043789265.1 Chitinophagaceae bacterium | reverse complement strand
CTTAGGCCAAGCGCCCTGGCGGCCTGTATGTATTCCAGCTCTTTTATAGCAAGCACCTGCCCACGTATAAGCCGGGCCACACTTACCCACATGGTAAGCCCCACCGCTATAAATATTTGCCAGAAGCCTTTGCCCAAAGCCATTGTAAATGCAAACACCAGCAGCAATGTAGGTATGCTCCATGTAACATTTACCAGCCACATAATAATAGCGTCTGTGCGGCCACGGTAGTAGCCGGCAAGTGCACCCAGGCTTACGCCCAGCAGCAGTGAAATAAAAACTGCAATCAACCCCACGGCCAGGCTTACTCTGGTGCCAATGATGAGCCTGCTCAATATATCTCTTCCAAATTTATCGGTACCCAGCAAGTATTTTTTTGTGATGATATGCCGGGTTAATAATTTTTCCGGCTGCCCACCCGTAAGCTGGCTGATAGACAAGCGCTGCAGAATGGCAGTATCTTCATCTACATATTTATTTACAAAAAGCGTGTCGCCTGCAATGCTGTAATTTTTTATCGGTAAGTATTTATAATCATCCGGCCTGCCGCTTATCAATGCAGCGGCCCATCCCACCGTTGTATTTTGTTTATCAGGAATTTTTAAAAACAACTGTGTGTAGCCGGGCTTTTTGGCCTGTATTTCCACCGTTTGTAAATCGGCATTGGGCGAACCGTCTGGCGCAATAACGTAGCCAAATATAGCCGCCAGTACTGCTGCACCAATCATGCACAAACCGAACATAGCGACCTTATTTTTTTTAAGGCGCTTCCATAGCTGAACGTGAAATGAAAAGGATTGCTGTGGCATAAGTTTTTAATAATTATCGCAGCAAGGAGAAAAAAAACTGGTAGTGGTTGTTTTATTTTATAAAATTATGCTGGCTTATTAATTTTTCCAGGCATAGATACGTTTTTATTACTTATTTTATCCCACTGTGTGCAGTTTAAATCATCTCAATTGCTGCATGGTGCTTTTAATGAAGGCTGCATCTTCACAGAACGGATGTTTATTGTTATCAGCCTTAGGCTCCCGGCTTTTAGATTCATCGTTTATCATTTACAAATAATCATAGTTCTCTATGCAGATGTGGTGGAATTGACAGGAATGGCGGCCATTGTGCATCTGTTTAAATCAATAAGATATTTTTAAAGTGAAGAACCAGTAAAATTATGACCCATTTTTGAAGTTCTTTTTTTATTGCCTCCCATGTTGTTGGAATTATTGCTGTGAGATCCTGATCCTTTTCCGCATCTTCAAAATGGGTAAGGCTGTGTACAATGTATCCTATATCTATTTGTGGAAATTTTGATTTAAATATTTCCAGCATTTCAGAAAGCGAAAACGCATTCAATAAAAAAGCTGCATCCCAAAAATCTTTATTGGAGAAGCGGTTGCTCAAAGCCTGTAGCTTCATCGGCACCATATCCAGTAAAGCCAATACCATCTTGATTTATTAAATAGTCCGAAGGACGTGTAAATCTTAGATAGCATTATGCCGACAGAAAAGAGTTTGGACTATTTAGTATCTATAGTCGGTATAACAGCCTCGTATCCCCCATTGTTTCAAAAGGGTGTAACCATTTAAAAGGATATAAAAATAAAATTAACTTTTACATTACTCACATGGAACATCATTGTTTGATTTTGCTCAAACAACAATACTTGTCTTCGTTGGAAACCCAGTAATTGTACAGGGCGATTTTCAACAAATCTGTCTTATTGGTAAATTTTTTCTTTTGGGTGCCTGTTAGTGTTGCAATAAAAGCATCCACCTCCCTCCATTTGTTATTGTGCATATGCCAAAGCAGGGAATATGATGTTTGATATTGCGCCGGGCAGCAGGCCGGTGCTGCTCCTGCAATTGTACAAAGGCAAATGAAGGTGCCTGTAAATTCCAAAGCCGCAGAAAGCAGGCGTTCATATATTCCCTGAACAAACTGTTGCATGTCCCTGCCTTTAGTATTGTACTTGGCAACATAATAGTTAAAATCATTGCAATGCACCAGCAATGGTTTATCTCCCGTGTCGAAAACGGTTTCTACCTGTTCTATGGAGCGTACATAACTTACCATGTATTTGTTTTATCAATTCCTCCCACTCAAGTCTCACGCAATCATCACTTACATACCCAACTATACTTTTAATCCTTTCCGGCAGCTACAGTTGCCGATTGTTTGTGTTTGAGATGGAAAAGATATAAATCCCTGGCAGTAAGTTAATTACTCCTTAAATAATCAACACAAAAACCTAACTTGTAATTTGTAAAACTCGGCAAATAATAAATCATATAATCAGAATCAAATCACACAACTTCAAAAGATTTCAGGACTTTTCAATTATGTTGGGATATGAACTATAAAGAAAAGCTAACAGAGTTACTACAGGATGTTTCCTCCTGGCCTAAATTAAAGGAAAAGCTTGAGTTACTAAATACTTCAAAATCCGATACCTCTGAAAAGAACACAATTGCAGGAAAGCTTTTTGAATACTTTGCAAAATATTACTTCAAAGTAGATGCCACTCAAAACCAATTATACACCGATGTATGGCTCTATGATGAAGTAGATTCTTTGACAAAAGAAGAACT
>JAYWIB010000433.1:0-2596 GCA_043789265.1 Chitinophagaceae bacterium | reverse complement strand
CAAAAAAAATTCTGGATGTGGCTACAGGCACGGCAGATGTGGCCATTATGAGCTGCAAAATTCTCCAGCCTGAACACATTACAGGCATCGATATCAGTGAAGGCATGCTTGCGCTTGGCAGAGAAAAAATAAACAAACTGGGCCTGAATAAAACAATCGAATTGCTAAGCGGTGATAGCGAAACAATAAACTTTGCCGACAATTCGTTTGATGCAGTAACTGTGGCTTTTGGTGTACGCAATTTTCAGCATTTAGAACAGGGCTTAGCCGAAATAAAAAGAGTGCTTAAGCCGGGGGGGAAACTGGTGGTACTGGAATTTAGCAAACCAAAAATGCCGGTAATAAAACAGTTTTACAATGTATACATGAAAGTGGTGGCGCCTAACGTAGGCAAATTATTTTCGAAAAACTGCAATGCATATAAATATCTTGACGAATCAATTAAAAAATTCCCCGAAGGCAAAAACTTTACCGCAATTTTAGATAACCTTGGTTATCGCAACACTTATTGTAAACCCCAGAGTTTAGGCATATGCAGCATCTATTGCGGAGAAAAATAATTTTCTCATTACTTATTCTTGCCAGCCCGCTTGCGGGCTTTGCACAATTGCGTTCAGGTATTAACCTTCCGGATCACGATAGCAAGTTGTATCATTTTGGCATTAATCTCGGAATGAATAAATCTCATTTCAACTTTACGCATCATCCTGTATTCTTAACGCAGGACAGTGTGATGGTGGTGGAAAGCATCAACAGCACAGGCATTAACCTGGCGTGGCTGGTAAATTTAAACCTGAGTCCGCACTTTGATTTACGGACTTATCCGCTCAATCTTACGTTTAGCGAAAAGGCATTTGAATATGCTATAAAATATCCTGATGTACCGCTCGGCGAAAGTCCGCTTACTGTAAAAAAAGTACAATCTATATCACTCAGCCTTCCTTTTCAGTTAAAGTTCAGCAGCGATCGTATTGACAATCTTAAGGTGTATACCATTGCAGGAATAAAGTTTGATTATGACCTTGCTTCCAACGCAGGAAAAAAAAATGCAGAAGATCAAATCAATTTAAAAGCATTTGATTATGGTATTGAAGGCGGTATAGGTTTCCATTTTTACTTTCCCTATTTTGTGCTTACGCCCGAGCTTAAAGTAAGCTGGGGAATGGCTAACCTGCACAGCCGCAACCGTGGCCTTAAATTCAGCAGCAATGTAGATCAAATTAATTCACGAATGATTTCAGTATCGGTAACAGTAGAATAAAATGCAAAAAATTATTGAAGTTATAATATACAAACCTCACTTAATTTGTGAGGCTTTTTTTTTACAGCAACATATGCAAGTTCTGAAACAATGTATGTTAGCTAAGATTAAATTTATTGGGAGATTTAGTTGCGTTTTATTTCATAGCAGGTTATCTAAAACATTGTATGAACCCTTTTACATTATTTGCCATGCACTTTGTTTCTGTATTCTGTGGGTGACAGGTCCGTCTTTGCTTTAAAGAATGTTACAAAGTAACTGGTTGATTCAAAATTAAGATCGTAAGATATTTCCTTTACCGGCATGGTTGTGCTGGTGAGCAGTTCTTTTGATTTCTGAATTCTTATTTCCATCTGGTACTGTGCAGGAGAAAAGCCAGTGTATTGTTTAAATATGCGTCGAAACCAGGAGTAACTTATGTTTAATGATTGTGCAATCTGCTGCGGTGATAAATTGTTTTTTGTATTGTCCCTCATCATCATACTTGCTTTTTCAATCTGCAAAATCACATCCTTATCCCTGAAGGAATTGTTTTTTTTCTGAATAGAAAATGATACTCAGTAATAAATTACCAATTCCGGCAAGTATCTGCTGATGTGCCGTCTTTTGAAATTTAGCGATTTCAACTCCTTGCTTAAACAATGCTACGAGTTGTTCTTTAAAGCCTATTTTAATCAATGGCTCCCGCCTTGAAAAAAAATCATTTTTGGTAAGTTGGTTTATATAATCTCCATTAAAACCTACCCAATATTCGTCCCAACCTGTTTGTTTGTTTGGTTTGTAAGTGTGCCATTCTTCAGGGAACAACAAAATGGCTGTACCTGCTAAAACTTTTGTGGGTCGGCATCCTGATGATTCAAAAGCACCCTCCCCATTGGTAATATAGATTAACTGGTATTCATGCAGCACCCTGCCTGTACCTGGGCTAAACCAATAAGAGGAAGGATACCCTTTCGGCGGATAGTTTATATTTGGCAGAATACTTCCAGAGCCAATGGTAGTGATATACAATCCGCATAGCTCATCAATATTGTTTACTACCAGGTATTTAATATTATGGTTTTTGTCAAGTTTCATTTTTGTGTCAAAAAGTTAAACTGTTTTATCAAAATATAAAACTGTAAATATAATAGCCCATTAATCAACTGTTTCAGCAAACTCAATTACAATATTTCATAAAACAAAATTATACCAATTGAGTATGACAGACTAATAACGCAACGCTAATGTCTTTTTATATATCCTATAGTTTAAAAAGGCTAATAAGTTTTTAACCTGTTGCTTTCTTACGAACCTCTCCTTGTTATTTTATAATGACCAATCGTCTTGGTTTGT
>JAYWIB010000432.1:0-2597 GCA_043789265.1 Chitinophagaceae bacterium | reverse complement strand
GCGTTACTACTACATCGGCTGGCTTATCAACAGGTACGGGTTACTACTGGCGTAACATGACAAGCGTAACGTCGAATGCAACCAGAACAGCAGCTACTGGCATAAATGATAATAATCTTGTTACGGATGTAGTTGTGCCAGATAATTCCACTGCCAATCAATGGCAAGGTGCCGGCATTACCTGGTCAACCGCTAAAAGCAACATCAATAAGATAGAATATTACAGCGGCACCCAATTTAATAACGGAACAGATAATGGATGTTTTACAGCAGGCATTCAACTGCAATACTCCACTAACGGTACTGCGTGGACAAATGCAAGTGGTTGGTCTATTTCACCTGCTTACCCTTACAACACCAGTTCATCCAATCAGGTGTACACATTTACAGGAGCTGCTTTACCAAACACCTGCAGAGGTGTAAGAATTGTTGGCCAGGTTTATACCAATAATATTTCATGGGCTATAAAAGTAAAAGAAGTAAGGGTGTACAACAGCAGCAATGTTTTACAAAGAACTGCAAATAATTCAGATGCAAACAGCAGCACTAATCCATCTGTCACCCTTTATCCAAACCCAGTTGCATTAGGGGTCTTCAACCTTCGGCTTCCTAAAGAATCTATTTACAAACAGGTAACAGTTGTAGTAAGAGATTTAACGGGAAAAACAGTTTTGCAAAACCGTTTCGTAAGCAATGGAAACATACAGCGTGTGGATGCAGGTAAGCTAATAGCGGGTACGTACTTTGTAACTGTAGTGTGTGATAAATTTAAATCGGCAGGCAAAATGGTTGTAATGCCTTATTGATAAATTAATGAAGGTGGTTTAACAGGTCACTTTAATAAATACTTAAAACCTTGTAAAATAAATAAAAGCTTTGTCCTTTGGGCAAGGCTTTTTATTTAAAAAAGCAGCATGCAAAGTAATTATCTATACAAAAAAACAAACAGTTCTACCTCAAATTGAGATTTCAAAATATGCCAATATCATTGTAAAATATGCCATTTACGAATGAAGTTTCGATAATTTTTACAATTATTTTAGCACTGTTTACAGGTAGAATTTAATATCCTTAAAAACGCATGACTTATGACGAAAAAAAGCACAGCTATAACAAGTGCCGAAAGGGCTAATCACTTGATATCGCAAATGACGCTGGAAGAAAAAGTTTCACAGTTAATACATGATTCAGCGGCTATAGAACGTTTGGGAATAAAAAAATACAACTGGTGGAACGAATGTTTACATGGCGTAGCACGTGCTGGTGTTGCCACTGTTTTTCCCCAGGCCATTGGCATGGCTGCCACCTGGAATCAAAATCTTATCGGGCAGGTAGCCGAAGTAATTTCAGACGAAGCCAGAGCCAAGCATCATGCTTTTGACCGGGAGGGCAAAAATGAAATTTACCAGGGGCTTACTTACTGGAGTCCTAACATAAATATTTTTCGTGACCCAAGGTGGGGAAGAGGCATGGAAACGTATGGGGAAGACCCATATCTTACTTCCACATTGGCAGTGGCATTTATAAAAGGCTTGCAGGGGAATGACCCCACCTATTTAAAACTAATAGCCACACCTAAACATTTTGCTGTACACAGCGGGCCAGAAAACAGTCGCCATATTTTTAATGCACAACCATCAATGAGAGACTTGTGGGAAACCTATCTCCCTGCATTTGAAGCCTGCATTAAAGATGGTAACGCATACTCAGTAATGGGTGCATACAACCGGCTGTTTGGTGATGCCTGCACGGCCAGCACTTTATTATTACAAGATATTTTAAGAAATAAATGGGGTTTTAAAGGTTATGTTGTTTCTGATGCTGGTGCTATTACAGATATTTACGAACACCATAAAATAGCTGGCTCGCTGGCAGAAGCTGCTGCATTGGCGGTAAAAAGCGGAACTGATTTGTGTGCCGGAACAGAGTATCTGCATTTAATGGAAGCTGCAGAAAGCGGCTTTATTACTGAAGCTGAAATTAATGTTGCTTTACAGCGCTTGCTTACAGCAAAAATTAAACTCGGCATGTTGGATGATATATCAGAAGTTGCTTACGCTAACATTCCTTATGCAGTAGTTGATTGCGATGCACATAAAAAACTGGCCTTGCAAACAGCACTGGAATCAATGGTATTATTAAAAAATGATAATGCTATTTTACCTCTATCCTCCTCTTTAAAAACAATTGCTGTCATTGGCCCAAATGGCAATGAAACAGATATTTTGCTTGGTAATTATCATGGCACCCCTTCCTCAATCGTTTCGCTTTTTATTGGTATAAAAAACAGAGCGGGGAAAAATACAAAGGTAATTTTTGAAAGAGGATGTGCATTAGCTGAAGGGTTGCCATTTTTTGATGTGCTGCCTGCAGAAGTTCTATTTTCTGATAAGCAATATTTGCAGCATGGTTTAAAACTGGAGTACTTTGATAACCTGAATTTTATCGGTACAGCCATGCGTACAGAATTTATACCTTGTCTAAACAGAAAATTATTTGATACCCTGTTTTATAAATTAAATAAGGTTTCAAATTTTGGAATCATCATTTCAGGATATATTAAAGTGGACGTTGCTGGCAGGTACGCTATTGGTGTT
>JAYWIB010000431.1:0-2607 GCA_043789265.1 Chitinophagaceae bacterium | reverse complement strand
TCATCGTATTTTCCAACAGCTTCAATTTTGTTTCCATTGATGGCAACAGCATCTGCTGTTCCATGTTTAAATCCGTGATGGAATGAAAGGATGTTTGCGTTATGAATTAATAGTGAAGACAAATGGTTAAATTATTAAAATTTGAAATGGTCAAGTTAGATGCTCAATAAAAATATGACGTACAAGAGTGCGATGCAAGGATGTTCATTAACGATCGAATGCCGGGAACAGAAAATCTCTTTTAATCTCCTTTACTCTTTTAACCTCTTTGCTCCTTCTTTTTTTCTTCCTTCTTCTAGCCCCTTTTCCCCTGTGCCCTCCCTATTGCAACCTCCAGCACCTGCAGCCCTTCTTTCAATTGCTCATCCGTAATCGCAATCGGCGGAAGCAAACGGATACAGTTGCTGAACAAACCTGCACGTATCATCACCAGCCCATGCGCCACTGCATCTTTAATAATTTCAAGTGTGGCGTCTGCATCAGGCTCTTTTGTACTCCTGTCTTTTACAAATTCCACCAGCCGCATAGCGCCGATGCCACGTACATCACCAATCAGTTTGTATCTTTCTTTCCAGCCTTCCAGTGTTGTGCGGATGATTTCCCCCACTTCGTGTACACGTTGCAGAAAGTCTGCTGATTTTAAAATTTTTATCGCTTCTATTGCAGCAACACACGCCACCGGGCTGCCACCATACGTGCCGCCAATGCCACCCAAATGCGGCGCATCCATCATCTCTGCCCTGCCCGTAACCGCACTGATGGGCATGCCTGCACCAATTGATTTTGCACTCACCACCATATCAGGAACAACACCTGTGTGTTCAATGGCAAACAGTTTTCCCGTGCGGCCTGCACCGCATTGAATTTCGTCTGCAATAAAAACAATTCCATGTTTGTCACAAACAGCCCTCAGCTTTTCCAGGTATGCTTTTGGTATTGGCAAAAACCCGCCTTCGCCCTGCACAGGTTCAATGATGATGGCCGCCAGCGAATCTGCATCCACCTGTGAGATAAATGTTTCATCCAGTTTTTTTATACAGTATTGAACATACTGCTCTTCATTCATTCCTTCAATGCCACGGTAAGTGTTGGGTGCAGGTATGCGGTAGATATCCGGCACATAAGTTCCAAACCCTTTTTTAAACAATGCATATTTGCTGGTAAGGCTAAGCGTCAACAAAGTTCTTCCATGATAGGCGCCTTCAAAACAAAGCACTGCATTCCGTTTGGTATAATACTTTGCAATGTTCACTGCGTTCTCCACCGCCTCGGAGCCCGAATTGGCCAGCAATGTTTTCTTAGGAAAATTTCCCGGAGTTGAACTGTTGAGCAGTTCGGCTAAATCAAGGTAGGGTTCCATTGTTGTCACGAGTGTGCAGGTGTGGATGTATTTATCTAATTGTGCCTTGATGGCGTTGACCACATTTT
The DNA here is from genome assembly GCA_043789265.1 of Chitinophagaceae bacterium. GTDB lineage: Bacteria > Bacteroidota > Bacteroidia > Chitinophagales > Chitinophagaceae > Ferruginibacter. The sequence goes on along the minus strand of JAYWIB010000431.1, from coordinate 1,179 downwards.
CATTGCTGTGGCCGACATTTATCATGCCGATGCCGCCGGCAAAATCTATCAACTGGTTGCCATCCACATCCCATATCAAAGCGCCTTCTGCTTTTTCCACAACAATGTCTGTGGATTTTGCCAGTCCGTTTGGCAATGCGTTTTTTCTTCTTTCCAGTGCGGCCAGGCCTTTGGGTCCGGGCAATGCTGTCTTTAATTGTATAAATGCCATGATTACGATTTTATTGTTTTGTTTTTTATTTTGATGCAATGTGTTTTTTGGCGCTATGTTTATTTTGGTGCAATGTTTATTTTAACATGCCGCTCCTACGGAGCTGGTAATCTATTTTAATGCGTTTACTTTTTTACTGATATGCCGCCACGATGTGGCTTTTCTTTCTGCTCATAACAGGGTACCATTACGTTGGTTTGTTTAATTCAGCTTTTTCTTTCTTAGCTCCATAGGAGCGGCATGTTATTTTGAACCAAGGGTTTCAAACCTCGACTGCTGTTTAGTCAATGAAATCTGCCGAAACAGATTTTAACATGCCGCTCCTATGGAGCTGGTAATTTTTTCCTTTGCGTTTTATTTTTCTACTAATATATCGCCACGATGTGGCTTTTAAATTCTTTTCAAACGATTGAATGTGATTCAGATTTTGCCTTATTCATATTTATCTCTTTAAGCTCCAGCGGAGCGGCATGTTAATTTAAACCGCAGGTTCAATCCAGAGCATCAATCATAAAATTCAAACAAATATTGCTCATTGTATTCCACCTAAAAAATTTTCAGCAACTCAAGATACTCCTGCCTGAATGTTCTTTTTCTATGATGTTCCGGCTGGTTCAATACATAGTTTACCACTTTTTGGGCATGGGATTTTGAATAAGAAAATGCGCCGAAGCCTTCCTGCCATTCAAAGCTATTTACCCAGCCTTTCTCTTTAATAAAAGAGGATGAATTTGCCTTTACATCCCTCATCAAATCAGACGGGGCAATATCCGGTTTAAGGCTGATGAAAATATGTGTGTGATCTGGCATGCAATAAATGGCATACAGTTTTTGTTTTTTGCTGCTGATGATACCGGAAATATACATTTGCAATTCTTCCCGGAATGATTCTTTTATAAACGACTGTCTTCCTTTAACAGCGAACACAAACTGAATATAGATTTGTGAATAGGTGTTTGCCAATTTAT
>JAYWIB010000430.1:0-2627 GCA_043789265.1 Chitinophagaceae bacterium | reverse complement strand
TCATTTCCCTGCCATGTTCAGGATGCACCACCGTTCTTTCCCATTCACCGCCTTGTATATTTTTCAATACCTTCATCCATTTTGCATGCAGTGCATGCAGCAATGTAAGCGACAGATTGATTGGTAAATTTTTAGTGTCACTCATTTCCGCCCACTTTTGTTCGTCGTATGGTTTTATTGTTGGGTTGTCTTCAGTAAGCCCCAGCTTAAATCTTATAAAAGCATTTATATGGCTGTCAGCTACATGATGCACCACCTGCTGCACCGTCCACCCACCATCCCGGTATGGCGTATCTAATTGTGCCTGGTCTAAATTCAGCACCGCATTTTCAAGATGCTGTGGTAAATTTTTTATATCAATCAACCATTCCTGCAATTGCTTTTCAGAAAACGGGTGCGGCTCATACCTGCCTATAGGATAGCGCATTTCCTCCATGGTAATCAGTTTAACTATTTAGGTTCTTTTTTTTCTTCTTCAGTTGCTGGTGCTGGTGCAGGCGTCTGTTCGGGTGCTGCTATTGCTGCTGCAGGTTTTATTCCGAGCAATTCCATTTCAAAAACAAGTGCAGCGCCGCCGGGTATATCAGCGCCTGCGCCTCTGTCGCCATAGCCCAGTTCGCTAGGGATATACACTTTCCATTTATCGCCGATGTGCATCAGTTGCAGGGCTTCCGTCCAGCCCCTGATAACGCCGCCTACAGGTATCGTTAATGGTTCCCCTCTTTTATAAGAATTGTCAAACTCTTTACCATCTGCCAGTGTGCCTGCGTAATGCGCCACCACTGTATCCTGCAGCTTAGGCGTGGCTGAGCTGTCGTTGCCTTTTGTAATTACTTCGTACTGCAGGCCGCTGGGCAGGGTTATTATTTCCTTACGCTTTTTGTTGGCAGCTAAAAAAGCAGCACTCTTTGTTTTTTCTGCATTGCTTTTTTTAGCGCTTTTAAGCTGCAGGGTTTGCTGTACACAGCCATTGGCCTGCTGCTCATTGAGGGCAGTGGTTTTATTTTTAAAAATATCTTCCATAGCCCTTATCATGGCGGGTCCACTGATGTTGTCAATACTTTGCTGTTTTAAATTATTGGCAATATTCATTCCCAGTGCATAGCTGAACGAATCAAGAGACGAAACTAATTTCATTCCTGGCAGTGCTTTTACACCTGCCATTTTAACGCCCCCTTTTTTAGTACCCGATGTTGGTTTTACCTGGGCTGCCACATGCATACTAACTGTAACAGATACCCCAAGCAGTAAAAAAAATTGTTTCATTTGTTTGTTGTTAAATTTAAATATTAATGATTAAAAAATTATTCTGCTCTCATTTCTTTTCCTGTAAGATGAATAAATACATCTTCCAGGCTGGCGGCCTTTACTTCTTTAGGCCGTTCAAAACCTGAAGATATCAGGTCGTCAATCATTTTATCCGGCGAAGCTAAGGCAATAATTTTACCTTCATCCATAATGGCAATGCGATCGCATAACTGCTCCGCTTCATCCATATAATGTGTGGTAATAATAACCGTAGCCCCCTTGGCCCGGATGTCTTTTATAAGCTGCCACAGGTTGCGCCTGGCCTGAGGATCAAGCCCTGTGGTAGGTTCATCTAGAAAAACAATTTTGGGCTGATTGATTAACGTGGTGGCAATAGAAAATCGTTGCTTTTGTCCTCCGCTCATTTGCTTGTATTTACTCCTGGCTTTATCTTCCAGGTTTACTAGTCTAAGCAGTTCCATGGGCTGCACTTTTCTGTTGTACAATCCTGCAAACAGTTCTATCAGCTCCAGTAAATTTAATCCCGGGTAAAATCCTGAAGACTGTAACTGCACACCAATTATTTTTTTTATGTTGGCGGCATTGCTGTCCAGGTTCATGCCATCTACCATTACCTCCCCGCTTGTTTTATCCCTGAGTGTTTCAATAATTTCCAGCGTGGTAGATTTACCGGCACCATTCGGGCCAAGCAGGCCAAATATCTCACCCTCGTATACCTCAAACGAAATACCTTTTACTGCCTGAAAGCTTCCGTAATTTTTAATGAGATTTTTTACCGAAATGATTGTATTCGCACTTACCATATTTCGCTTTGGTTTAAAGCAGGTGCAAATTAAATGAATTTATATGGTTGTATTGCCAACAGCCTTGTGATAAAAATAAATGGATCAATCAAAATGGTTTTATGTAACTGAAAAGCAGGGGATACAGCGCCTGTTAACTATATACTAAATAAATTTTTCCATCATTACATCAGCAGTGGCATAATGCGGATTGGTAACGGCCACGTGCCTGAATCCGTATTTTTCGTAAAGCGCCAGAGCGGTGGTAAGCTGGCTGTTGGATACAAGATATATTTTTTTGGCGCCGAGTTTTTCTGCATCGGCCATGCATTTTTCTACTAGTAACCTGCTGATGCCCCTGCCCTGAAATTCAGGCGCTACGGCCATTTTAGCCAGTTCAAACACACCAGCACCTTCATTGATTAAGGCAGCAGACCCCACTATTTCCTCTCCTGCTTTTGCCAGCCACAATACACCGCCTCCGGCCAAAATTTCAGCTTCAGGATTGTCAAGCACTTTTAAATCGCATGCTTCAGTAAGGTGATATTTATCCAGCCACTCCAGGTTCAGTCTTTT
>JAYWIB010000429.1:0-2627 GCA_043789265.1 Chitinophagaceae bacterium | reverse complement strand
GCCTTTCATTTGTATCAGCAACACAGTGTCACCTGCATTGTACCGGGTGGCATCTTCTACAGTTATTACATTACTGCAGGGGTTGAATGCAAGAACGGGGGTGTAGTCATTGATTATGCCACTGATTTTTGAATCTATGTTATACGAAACGCAATTATTTACTATCACTTTTATGAAAGCAGAATCCACACAGCCATCTGCGGAAGTTATAATTACTTTATAATCGGTGGTGGCAGATGGTGATGCTTTTGGATTTTGTGCTGCAGCATCATTTAATCCGCTGGCAGGAGACCATTGATAAGATGCACCTCCAAATGATTTTAGCACCACAGAATCTCCCTTGCATATTTCTTCCTGTGATTTTTCTACATTGCTTGATTTAAAATCAGAAAAGAAACCGTAACGGCAACCGGTTTTGTCAAAAGGATTGGCTCCGTTTAAAAATCCCAATTGAAATTTTCCGCTGCTGTTTCTAAATCTTGCGGCGCTGCCGGTGGAGATGGAGGTGTTTAGATTTTTTTTACAAAAAACATAATTACCTCCGCTGCCTGCTACAGGCGAAAAATCTGCGGCAGTAATAATTGTATTGTCTCCATTAACTGTAAAGAAAGATTGATTGCCGTTTTTTGTTGTTATAAAAACTACCGCATCTTCGTTATTGCTACGGGTAATGGCTACATCATCAGAACCTGTGCAGGTTATTTTTGGAATTACGGCAGAGCCAATTTCGCAATTGACGCCGGTATAATGATACACAGAAACTTTGTTGTTTGCTTTAATATAAGCAGTTGGTTGTATACTCAAATTAATCTCATACGAACTGCCCCTGTTAATGGTGGCCGCTGCCATAGCATTGCCATCTATAAATATGCTGGTGGCATCGGCCAAAGCAGTTACCACTATTTTATCTTTATTGGTCAAGTCGCCCCGGATAACAACAAACTCATTACCCCATATAGATGTTGGTATTAGCTGGTCTCCTGCTAAATCCGCACAGGGCCCGTCTGCCATCAGGAAGTCTTCGTTTACTGTAATGGCTATTGGTTTGCTTGCTTTTACAATACTACCATTAAGCAATGCATCAGCGGAACGGTACAAACCCTGGCTAGAAAATGTTTGCCCCCTGTTGAGTGTAATGCTGAACGCAGCAGTATTGAGGCGGCCAACCAATGGCTGGCTCGGAGTAATTTCAATAATTGTATTGTCTTCAGTAGCAACAATATTAAATGCACTCCTTGCATCATTAAAGCGGGTGGAATCAATTGACCATTCTTTTTGTGAGGGTATAATAAATTCAATGCCTAATGCATTTTTTCCTTTTAATGAAAACAATTCCGGATTACAGTTACAGTTGCTGGTTATTTCGTAGTATGCTGTAATAAGTCCAGTAGATTTTATAAGGATTCCTTTATCGGCAATTGTGTTTGCATCCGCATTTTCCAACTGAAATAAATAAGGCGATAAATCAATGGTACCCGTAGCATTGGCAGCTATTGAAATGGTCAATGGAGTAAACGTATTGTTAGCAGGTACCGATACTGTTATATCTGCGGGTGCACTAAAGGTTGTAAGCCTTAGCAAGGCAGGTCTGTCGTGTGGATTTCCCCCCAGAAATTCAAAGATGTCTGGTGCAGCAAACCAGAAACTGGTATCTTTTTGTGCAAACGCCGATAAAGGGAAAAGCAGCAGGATGAATACTTTTTTCAAAGCCAGGTATTTATATAAATATAGGCAGCATTTTTTAAATGCCGGTATAATTGTGTGGGGTAATATTATTCAATTCTTTTTTTACAGATGCGGACACCTTCAGTGTTTTAATAAATGTTTTAATGGCTATTTTATCAATCGTATTACTGCCTCTTGTTAAATCTTTCAATGCCTCGTAAGGAGCCGGATAATTTTCCCTTCTTAAAATTGTTTGAATGGCTTCTGCCACCACCGCCCAGTTTGTCTCCAGGTCTGCCTTTATTTTATCTTCATTTAATAACAATTTACTCAGTCCTTTTTCAATTGATTTTATAGCAATTAGTGTATGCGCTACCGGTATGCCAATGTTTCTCAACACAGTGCTGTCCGTTAAGTCCCGCTGCAGGCGGCTGATGGGAAGCTTTGCAGCAAAATGTTCCAGCAGTGCATTGGCAATGCCGAGGTTACCCTCTGCATTTTCAAAATCAATGGGATTTATTTTGTGCGGCATAGCGCTGCTGCCCACTTCGCCTTTTTTTGTTTTTTGTTTAAAATAATCCATGCTGATAAATGTCCAGATGTCGCGGCAAAAATCTATCAGTATTGTATTGATGCGTTTGATGGCATCAAAATGTGCAGCCAGTGTATCATAATGTTCTATTTGTGTGGTGTGCTGCTGCCGCTGCAGTTGCAGTTTGTCTTCTGTAAATTCATTCGCAAACTGTATCCAGTTGTATTTAGGAAAAGCAATATGGTGGGCATTAAAGTTTCCGGTGGCTCCGCCAAACTTTGCCATAAAAGGAATGTAGCTGAATAACTGTACCTGGTTTTCCAGCCGTTCAGTAAACACCAGCAATTCCTTACCCAGCCGGGTGGGGGAGGCGGGCTGCCCGTGTGTACGTGCAAGCATGGCCACATCTTTATACTTATGGGCGGCCTGC
>JAYWIB010000428.1:0-9281 GCA_043789265.1 Chitinophagaceae bacterium | reverse complement strand
ATTAACAAAAGGATGTTGCTGCATATAACGGGTAAACAAAAAAATTAGTATTTATAATTTGTTGATCCAGATGGGTGTTACTGGAATTTATTTTTTTCAGCTTGAGCTAATACAGGATTTGCATCCACATTAAACATGTCAAGAATAAACAGCAGTAGTGCGGCTGCCATTAATAAAGGGAGGAGAATGAAGTAGGTTATTTTCATAGGGGTTAGCTGCAAGAAGGAATGGCAAGCATCAGCAGGCTTATATTAAAAACGATTATTAATGCAAATTATTATCGCATTGCATATAGGGCAGGCGGAGCATTATAAATATTTATCGCCTTTATTTCTTTTTACTTCAGCCACATATTCTTTTATATCCTGCTCTTTTTCTTTTTTGCAGATGAGCAGTACATCTTTTGTATCCACCACTATAAAATCATCAAGCCCCTGCACCAGCACCAGTTTTTTATTATCAGAGTGAATGATGTTTTTGGTAGCGTCAATAATAATCACATTGTCTCCGGCCACAGCATTCTCCAGATAATCTTTTTCAAGATTGTCGTAAGCGCTGGCCCATGTACCCAGGTCGCTCCATCCAAATGAAGATGGAATGATGTATACATTATCAGCCTTTTCCATTATGCCATAATCAACAGAAATATTTACGCACTGCGGATATATTTTTTCAATAGCATCTTTTTCAGCATCTGTATTAAAAAGATTTTTTTCTGCATCAAACACTTCATGCATTTCTGGCAAAAACTTTTCAAAAGCAACGATGATGTTTTTTATTTTCCATACAAAGATGCCAGCATTCCATAAAAAATCGCCGCTGGCCAAAAAGGTTACAGCAAGTTCCTTATCCGGCTTTTCTGTAAATGTTTTTACCTTATATACATTGTCACTTACGGCATGGGGCTCGTATTGTATATAGCCATAGCCGGTGTTAGGATACGTAGGCTTTATACCCAGCGTTAACAGACCCTTTATATTTTCTGTAAAATCAAGCGCATTCAGGCACACTGCTTTAAATGCAGCAGGCTCCAGTATAATATGATCGGCGGGTGCACAAATAAGGTTAGCTTCCACATTGGTTTCCCTAAGCTTGTACGAAATATAAGCAATACAGGCGGCGGTATTTTTTCTGGCCGGTTCGCACAATATGTTTGCAGCTTTCATTTCCGGCAGTTGCAGGGCTACAATATCCTTATATTGATCGGCAGTAACTACATAAATATTTTCTTTAGGAATAAAAAGGGCAAACCGATCGAAGGTGGCTTGTATAAGCGTTCTGCCTGTATGTAAAATATCCAGAAACTGCTTTGGAAAATCTGTACGGCTCATGGGCCAAAACCTGCTTCCAATTCCTCCGGCCATTATGGCTACGTAATGATTCTTATTCATATCAGCTTTAAAAAAATTTTCTGCCGGCAGGCGAAATTAAATGAGATACACCTGCCGCAAATAAAAAACATTTCATGAGGCATATGTACTATGCTTAACAAAAAATTTATAACCCGGCAAACCTACTTTAAATAAGGGATAACACAAAGTACACCTGTTGTAAAAAAAAATGCTTACCTTAAATCAGGGTTAAAGTTTTACATAATTTGATTGTAAAAATTCATTAAACTAACTTTACGCCCCCCTTAAAATTTTCTGCGGGGTATTTTAATACCGGTGGATATAGAAGGCCGAAAAAAATTAAATAAATATTGAGGAAAAGAATGTTATGGCTACAGTAAAATCAATTTCTAAACCGGCTGCCAAAAAAAGTGCAGCAACCCGGACAGCAAAAAAAATAACAAAAACATTACCTGATACAGCAATTGACCTGGTGGCAAGCCTGCAGGAAAACTTTGGGTTTGACGCTTTTAAAGACTCCCAGGAAGACATCATAAAAAATTTATTGAATGGCGGAGATACGTTTGTTATCATGCCTACAGGTGGAGGGAAAAGCCTGTGCTACCAGTTGCCGGCACTTATAAGCGAAGGTTGCGCCATTATTGTATCTCCATTAATAGCACTGATGAAAAACCAGGTAGACCTGGTGAGGAGCTACAGCAGCAAAGATGATGTGGCACATTTTTTAAACAGCACATTAAATAAGGGGCAGCAAAAAATTGTAAAAGACGATCTTACCGCAGGCAAAACAAAAATGCTGTATGTAGCGCCGGAAACACTCACCAAAGAAGAGAACATAGAATTTTTCAGAGACTTGAATGTTTCTTTTTTTGCTGTGGATGAAGCCCATTGTATTTCTGAATGGGGTCATGATTTTCGTCCGGAATACAGGCGCCTGAGAGAGATGATGGAAATGATAAAGCCTGCAGCCCCCATGATTGCGCTTACGGCCACGGCTACCCCAAAAGTGCAAAGCGATATACTGCGTAACCTTGGCCTGCGTAACCCTCAAATTTATATGTCGTCGTTTAATAGACCCAATTTATATTATGAAATACTGCCCAAAATACAGAAGGAACAAACGGTAAAAAGTATTGTGCGTTTTGTATCGCAAAACAAGGGTAAGAGCGGCATCATTTATACATTGAATCGCAAAACAACCGAAGAGTTGGCTGATATGCTGATGGCCAATGGTATTAAAGCAGTGGCTTATCATGCCGGGCTGGACAGTAAGCTGCGGGCAGAAAGACAGGATCTTTTTTTAAATGAAGATGTGCAGGTAATAGTGGCCACCATTGCATTTGGCATGGGTATAGATAAGCCGGATGTGCGTTTTGTAATACATTTCAACATTCCAAAATCAATAGAAAATTACTACCAGGAAACAGGCCGTGCAGGCAGAGATGGCATGGAGGGAAGATGTATTTTGTATTACTCTCATAAAGATGTGGCCAAGCTGGAACACCTGATGAGAGACAAGCCCCTGAGCGAACGTGAAGTGGGGGCGCAACTGATTAATGAAACCGTGGCGTATGCAGAAGGCGCTGTATGCCGCCGGAAGATTTTGCTCAATTATTTTGGTGAATCATATGATACAAAGCAGTGCACCAATATGTGCGACAACTGCAACAGTCCTAAAGAACAGATAGAAGCCCGGAAAGAAACGCAGCAGGCTTTAACCATCATTAAGGGGCTTGATGAGCAGTTTACCATGGAATACCTGATGCATATTTTACGTGGTAAACCCAATCCGCAGGTAAAAATGTTTCGCCACAATGAACGTGATTTTTTTGGCATCGGAAAAGAAAAGGATGAGCATTTCTGGAATTCGCTGATGCGGCAAATGATACTGGAAGGTTTTATAAAAAAAGACATTGAAGAATACGGCGTGCTGAAGATTACAAAAAAGGGAGAAGCCTTTTTAAAAAAATCTGTTTCATTTAAAATTATACTTAACAATTTATTCGAGGGTGCCGATGCAGATGATGATGAAGGAGCACCGGCAGGGCAGGCCACGGGAGCGGCAGATGAAAAATTGCTGGAGATGCTGAAGGATTTGCGTAAAAAAGTAGCCAAAGAAAAGAACCTTCCTCCCTTTGTAATATTTTTAGAAGGCAGTCTGGAAGACATGGCTACCCTGTACCCCACCACGGTGGATGAACTGGAAAAATGCCAGGGCGTAAGCAAAGGCAAAGCCCAGCGCTACGGCAAAAAATTTGTAGAAGTAATCGCCAGATATGTGGAGGAAAATGAAGTGGAAAAACCAGACGATTTTATTATAAAAGGTGTGGTAAATAAAAACAACAATAAAATTTACATTATTCAGAATGTAGATAAAAAAATACCGCTGGAAACTATTGCCCGAAATAAGGATTTAAAAATAAATGACCTGCTGGAAGAGATGGAAACCATTGTGGCCAGCGGTACCCGCCTGAACCTTGACTATGCCATAGATGAAATGGTGGATGAATATGAGCAGGAGGAAATAATAGAATATTTTAAAGCCTGCGAAACAAGCAGCCTGCAGACGGCCCAGGATGAACTTGCCGAAAGCAATTTTACTTTAGAGCAATTAAAAATAATGCGTATAAAATTTTTGAGTGTATATGGTAATTGAATATTGATGCAGCAACAATAACAAAATAAACAGCAAATCTTTAAAAGAAGATTTATAAACCGGTTGATTTTTTAAATGATAATCCCTTATTTTTGCTGCCCCGAAAGGGAGACCTGCTTCAGGTGATGGTGCGGTAGCTCAGTTGGTAGAGCAAAGGACTGAAAATCCTTGTGTCGCCGGTTCAATCCCGGCCCACACCACTTCCACTAAAAACGCTTTGTAAATTAATTTTGCAAAGCGTTTTTCTTTATATTCATCGCCGGATTTTTTTGTATGCAGTGCAGGCCATGCGCCAGATCGCACCAACAACACAATCAACATTCCGGCAACCGTCATTACTTAATCAGCCAGTGCTTCTTCCATCGGCTCCGGAGCAAACAACCTTTTTTTCATTTTAAATTTTATCCATACAAAAGCATACAATACAGCGATGGCTACAATCAGCCCGGTAATGCCGTATACATTTGCCGCCATCTCCGGCGAAGGAGAATTGTTCCAGATGGCGTAGGCCATGCCAGCAATGCCAGCAATTTGCGGCAGCGGATAGAGCGGGGTTTTAAAAGGGCGTTTGTATGAGGGATACTTTTTTCGCAGCAGCAGCACATTTACATGCGCCATTATGTAGGCCATCAGCCAAAGCACCACCGAAGAAATGAGCAGCAGAAAAATGAGGCCGCCATCATTGTTTAATAAAAGAAAGGGTACCATCACGGTGGCAGAAAAAAATAAAATGCCAAACCACGGAGTATCCCGCTGCGGATGCACTTTTTTAAAAATGGCAGGAAGCTGCTGGTGATGAGCCATTCCATACAGCATTCTCGGTACACCGGCAATGATGGCGTTGACCGTGCTTGACGTGGCCGTTACAGCAAACACCACTATTACAAACCCACCCGTTTTTGTAAACAAAGCATTTACCAATAACCAGTGCGGTGTTTCCGAACTGCTCAATGCTGCCGCAGGAATTTGCCTCATGCCGGCAAATGCGATGAGGCTATACACTATCAATAACATTACTGCTGCCAGCAGCATGGCCTTCGGAAGATTTTTTTCCGGCCGCTTTGCTTCTTCCAGTAAAGGACACACAAATTCTAAACCGGCAAATGACCACAGCGCCAGTACAGTTAATGAAAGCACCGAACTTTTTGTGGCTGACAACTGCTGCCACATTTCCGCACAGGCAATGCCTTTTGCATTGCCGGCATGCAGCCCGGAAAAGCCGATGATGAGCAGTGAAACCAGCAGTACATACACAATGGTATTTTGCACAGAAGAAAAAATATTTATGCCCAGTATATTTAGCACAGTAAGCAGCACAAGCAGTATGATGCCGATATGCGGAAACACACCAGGGTAAACAGTGTCAATAATTTTTTCAAGCAGCATCAGCTCCGCCACACCACCAAATGGAGTGGCCGCTATGTAACCCGTAAGCACCACCACTATGGCGGGAAAATGCCCCAGGGCTACCGTGGTGTAAGTACCCAATCCACCTGCTTTGGGCATCATCAGTGATAACTCCAGATAAGTGAATACATAACAAAGTGTAAGGATGAATGCAATAAAAATGGCAACAAAAAAAGAAGCGCCATTGCCTGCGCCATTCAGCAGCGATACAAAACTTGACTGAGAAGTAACACCACCCATGGCCGCCGCAAACAATGCAGAAACGCCAAGCACTTTTTTTAAACCTCCGTGATGATTGCTGGACTGCTGTGTCATTGTTATTTTAAAAATATACTGCAGTTTTTTTAAAAGCTTATTTTGTAAGCCCTTGCTTCATGTTGCTGCTGATGAAGATAACAACGTGCCGCCACAATGCCGCTAAAGTTATTGAATGCCGGATGCTGGTTCTGCTGTTCACCTTAGTTTTGTTTGATAAATGGCAGGCCACCAGCTCTGATAAAATTCAACAAGGAATAATGGTACAAACCAGGAGAGCCAATCTCCATCAACATTTCTTACTGCCTGGTCTTTAATAAATGGAAGCATGTTTTCATCACCAACGGTGTCAAGAATTCTTACTGTCACAAAGTAACTTGCGCAAACAAAATTCCTTGACATAAATTGTTTTCGGGCCTTAATATTTTTATGCACAACTGTCCACCAGGCGGCAAGTATAAAAATGCGCCAAAGTGATCCACCAAAAAACTTTGATGTTTAGCCTGGCTCACGATGGATGCATTTTTTAAGGATAATAAATAAAGTGAAACTGGAATGCATCCTCCTTTTATTTTTTATCAATGCTTTTTATTTCATCATAACTACCCGTCATTTGCAAACGTATTAATGAAATGGGCATAATGCCTGCGCCATAAAATGCATCAAAGAAATTATTGAGGCGGAAGTTGTTTAATTCTTTGCGTCCCATATCCATCATCAGTCTTTCAATAAAATATTTTCCTGTTACATAGCTGGTGCCATAGCCCGGCTGGCGCAGGTAAAGGTGCTGTTCAAAACCCACAAGGCTTTCATCACCCGTCCATCCTTTAGGTGTCCACTCCACCTGGTATTTTCTTGCCTGCTCATAATTAATGATGTTAGCCTGTGCATACAGGGAAGCCAGTCCCCTTGCACAGCGCTGTGCCAGCATAATCCAAACCAGTTGTCTTGCACGTGGGTTATCGTCCCACAAGCCTGCATGCATAAAAGTTTCTTCCATACAGGTAGCCAGTCCTTCTGAGCGCTGCATCCACATATTGTAAGGCAGTGCATTGCGGCGGAGCAGGCTTCTGTGCGGTTCTTCTCTTAATCTTGCAATTTCAAACCAGTGTGTGGAGTGGGAGTATAATACAGCAGGTTCACGGAAACTGATGTTGCCAAAAAAATTTCTTTTCTCTTCCGGAAGAAATTCACCAATGTGTTTACGCAGTTCCGGTTCCATATATTCTTTTACCGGCAGCACCTGTTTGTCTTTTAAAAAGCGCATCAATTTTTTGATGGATAAATCAGTGCCCGTTATAAATTCATCTGCATTTAAAAATGCTTTTAGGTCAGGCAGATTTTTATTGCGTTCTCTTTCCAGTTGCAGTGAAGCAAATGCACGTGTAAGTTCACGGCTCAGCAAGGTTACCTCTTCTTCCCAGCTAAAAGGTATCATCATCACATTGCGTAAATGCCAGGTATAATTTTCTTTGCCAATACCGGAGGACCCATTCTTTTTTGGCAGTTCTTTTTGCAGCCAGCTTATAAATGTGCTGCAGGAAGTTTTTGCATCCGCAATGGCATCATTCAATGCTTTGCCATCATTGATTTTTTTTGCGGACAAATCATTCAGCAACTCCATCTGTGCTTTTATATCTTCTATACCTGCACGCCACAAATCACGGGCATTGCCGGTAAGGTTTGTTTTGGCCTGCTGGTACAATGGCGGAATAATTTTTAATTGAACCGTTAATTTTTTTACATCGCCGGCAGATAAAGGAAATTGATAATTCCACAACTTAACTGCAGCAAAGCTTGTGGGGCCTTCATGGTCGGGTGTATCACTTTGTTCACTAAAAATGATGGCATAGAATGAAGGGTCACGGTTCCACGGTTTTAAAATGCGGCAGTTATAATCGAGTGCATTCATTTCTGCACGGAGTAAAAAATAATCCGTCTGCTGATCCAATGACCAGCCTGCTGTATCAACCTTTGCCAGTTGATTTTTGTATTGCAGTAATGTTTGCTGCGTTTTAAGGATGGTTTGTGTGCTGTAGTCAGGCACCCCATCAGGCAGCGTGGTGCGTTCCAATAATCTTAATGCTTTGCATAACTGCACAAGAGATGGATAATTATTTGTTGTTGTTTGCTGTGCATCCGCATCAGCTAATGAAATAAAGTGCAATAATATTATAAGCAGCGGCAAAAAGGTTCTTGTAATGACTTTCATTTTTTTTAGTTAAAATTTTTACTTCCTGAAAATTTCCAGCAAGCCCATTGTGCCAATCACCGTACCCAATGGAATGGCAGCAAGGTCCACCTGGTAGTTTCCATTGTGGTTAAAGTAAGGCGCTTTCCTTCCTTCCAGCACTGCTTTTTCATAAGCGGCAGGATTGGCAGTACCTACCTGTATATAATCATATACCGTTTTGTTATTGCCTCTCACTAAATGATGAAAATCTTCTGAGCCCATCATCGGCGGTTTGGTGGTGAAAATATTCTGTGGAGCAATCAGTTTTGCCAGTGCTGCATTAATTTTATTTGTAAGTGCTGCATTGTTTTCTAATGGAAAAACATTTCCTTTCATTTGTATAGCTGGATATTGATCTTTTAAAAGACCATTGGCAACCGCAATACCTTCGTTGATTCTTTTTATGCCGTCCAGTAACACATTTCTTATTTTTTCATTGAACCAGCGCAGGTTCACTTTTACCACTGCGGCAGCAGGTATTACATTGTTATCAACACCAGCATGTATGGCGCCCACTGTAAGCACGGCTGCATCCTGCGCAGCAATGCTGCGGCTGATGATGGTTTGATATTGTATTACTGCATTGCATGCCATCACGATGGGATCTTTGGTTACTTCAGGCGTAGAGCCATGGCCGCCCACACCGTAAAATGTTACATCCAGTTGATCGCTGCCTGCAGCCCTTACATCTGCGCCGTTCTTAATTGTGCCCACAGGAATAGGCCATGTGTGCATGCCAAATAAATAGTCCGGCACCGGTACACCCTTCGCATACATGCTGTCGTTTACCATAGCCTGTGCCCCCAGCAAAATTTCTTCTGCAGGCTGACCAATAAATACCATCGTTCCTTTCCATTCTTTTTTTAATGCCATCATTATTTTTGCAATGCCCAGCATCCATGTTACATGTGCGTCATGTCCGCAGGCATGCATCACCGGCGTTTCGGTACCGTCTGCTTTCTTTCCAATTTTGTTGCTTGCATAAGGCAGCCCGGTAGTTTCTTTCACCGCATTGCAGTCCATATCTGCACGGTACATTACTACTGGCCCTTCGCCATTTTTATAAATGCCCGCCACACCGGTTTTGCCAATGCCTGTTATTACTTCATAACCGAGTGCTTTTAATTCTTTAGCCACAATACCAGAAGTACGCACTTCCATAAAACCAAGTTCAGGATTTTGATGGATGTCTTTATACATTTCCACCAGCCGCAACGAATCGGCAGCGGCCAGTTGTTTTATTTGGTTAATGGTCATTTGTGCATAAGCAATGTGTACGGTAAGAAACAGCACACCCAGCAGCAGTTTTGTTTTTATCATCGTTTTTATTTTATAAAAAGATTTGAATTTGACAGGCAGCACAGCGTTCCTGCAATAT
>JAYWIB010000427.1:0-2632 GCA_043789265.1 Chitinophagaceae bacterium | reverse complement strand
ATAAAATAAAAATCGTAAAACCAACAGTTATAAAAAGCTGGTGGTTTTTTGCGGAATTCCGGCGATAAAAAATTTTGGATGCCCCGCTCTGCTGCAAGCGTTCCGTTTCATTTACCCACACAAAAAAGCCCACAAAAATTGCAGGCTTTTTTTTCCAAAAAAAATCATTTTTTATTTTACTTCCACACTGTCATTTAAATCTGTATCTACCAATATGCGGCCGCAATTTTCGCAAACAATTACTTTTTTTCGCAATTTAATTTCGCTCTGCCGCTGTGGTGGTATGGCGTGAAAGCAGCCGCCACAACTGTCTCTTTCCACAGGCACCACCGCCAATCCGTTCCTGTAATTTTTGCGGATGCGGTCGTAGCTTGTTGCAAGCCTTTCATCTACATGCTCACGGGCTTCGTCACCCAGCTTATGGTAATGCTTTTCTTCTTTTTCTGTTTCGCTGATAATTTTTTCCAATTCTCCCTTCTTTCCTGAAAGATTGCCTTCTTTAGTGGCTACGGCTTTTTTAGCGGCTTCAAGCTGCTTGGCTTTTTCAGCAATTTCTTCAGTGGCATCTTTGATGTGTTTTTCGCAAAGTTTTACCTCCAGTGTCTGCATTTCCATTTCTTTGTTGATGGCTTCAAACTCCCGGTTATTTTTTACGTTCTCACTTTGCTTTTCATATTTTTTTATCAGCGCTTCTGCCTCTTTGATAGCTTCCCTTTTTTGCGCTATAAACTCCTGCATTCCGTTTATTTCTTCTTCCACCCTCGTTTGGCGTGCATGCAATCCTTCTATCTCGTCTTCCAGGTCTTTTACTTCCATCGGTAATTCACCTTTTAAAATCTGAATTTCGTCCAGCTTGCAATCTACTTTTTGCAAACGTACCAGGGAGGATAATTTTTCTTCTACTGAGAAATCTTTAACTGAAGCCATATTTTAATTTTCTTTTTTTGTTCTGCACAATGGCCGGAAATTTTAATTAAAGCCTTTCCGGCACTGGTTAAAAGTAATGAACAGGGTTGGTAACCACGCCTGTTTTTAGGACGGCGAAGGTAGGAAATTTTTCTTTCAAAATATCAAACAACAGGTCGATGGTAAACTGCTCACTTTCGTAATGACCAATATCTGCCAGTACCATTTTTCCGTTGGCGTCAAAAAATTCGTGGTATTTAATGTCGGCAGTTATATAAAAGTCTGCTCCGGCCGCCACTGCAGTATTGATGAGAAAGCTGCCTGCTCCGCCGCAAAGCGCCACTTTTTTTACCGGCCTGCCGGTAAAATCGGTATGGCGTATGACAGGTGTATTGAATTTATTTTTCAGCAGTTGTAAAAATTCCTTTTCATCTATGGGCTGTTCAAGGTCGCCTGCCAGTCCGGCGCCGACCTGGGTATATGCATTGCCCAGGCTGATAATGTCATACGCCATCTCTTCGTAGGGGTGCGCTTTTTGTGCAGCAGTAACTATTGCATTTTGAAGCCATGCCGGAAACACGGATTCAATTTTTATTTCGGGTTCGGTATGCCGCTCTCCCTGCCCGCCTGCAAAAGGTTGTGTACCCGGGCCTGCCTTAAATGTACCCTCCCCTGTTGCACTAAAACTGCACTCGCTGTATTTACCTATGTTGCCTCCGCCTGCATTAAATATTGCATCCCGGATGGCATCCGCATATCGCAGCGGCACAAACGTCACAAATTTTTTCAATGTATGCTGCCTGGGTTCCAGCACACTCCGGTTTATAAGCCCCAGCTTATCTGCCATATAATTATTTACACCATTTAAAACGTTGTCGAGATTGGTATGGATGGCATAAATAGCAATGTCATTTTTAATAGCAGCAATCACTGCCTTTTCTATATAATTGTTCCCCGTTATTTTTTTTAATCCTTTAAATATGATGGGATGATGTGCTGTAATAAGGTTCGCTTTTTTATCCACCGCTTCCATTACCACTTCTTCCGTTGCATCCAGTGCAGTTACGATACCGGTACAGGGCCAGTTTACATTGCCAGTTAGTAATCCTGCATTGTCATAAAATTCCTGCAATAAAGGCGGCGCAAAATCTTCAAGGCATTTTATTACATCATTTATAATCATTGTTTAAAATTAGCAAGTAATGAAATCAATTTATTTTGTAAAATAAAATACTTTTTCACGGGGGTATCGTATTTATTTATGCACCCTCACAATTTTCCGGCAGTTGAGGCGTTGTGAGGCATACCACTGCATTTTTAAATCCGTTTCAAATGAGTACAATCATTCAGGCGAAAAATATTGTTCGTAAATTTGAAAATATGCCCGTCTATTTTTTCAGAAGCCGTTTTATTATTGCGATTATTTGTGCCGCCATTCTGCTGCTGAGCGGTTGTAAAAAACCAACTATCAATGATATTTCGGTAAATACCCTGCAGGCCTATTTTGAAACAAATATTTTAAATAAAGATTTTGTGGTGGATCTTGCTAAAGACGGCACTGTTGATAAAACAGGCGACTACGCAGGTTATACATTCCTGTTAACCAAAACCACTTCTTATTTTGAAGGCCCCATGAAAGCAACAAAGGGAGGGCAAATATATACCGGCACCTGGAGCAGCAACGATGATTACAGCAAACTCATCATCACAATAAATACACCCTCCA
>JAYWIB010000426.1:0-2635 GCA_043789265.1 Chitinophagaceae bacterium | reverse complement strand
ACCATAACGTAAAAGTGGAAGATCCTGCAGCGCTGTTTTCTGTATCGGATACCTTCAGTGCCTGCCCGCCTTTAATTGCACATTTTAAAGATGCATCTTCCAATGCAGTGCAATGGCTGTGGAATTTTGGTGATGGCACCAGCACCACCACTAACAATCCTGCCCATTTTTATACCATGCCCGGTACATATACAGCCACACTAACGGTAACGGGCAGGGGCGCATGCACTGCACAGCACAAGCAAACAATAATAGTGGAAGGGCCCACGGGTTCCCTTAACTATGATACGGTAAAACTTTGTGTGCCTTTTAAAGAAAATTTTACTGCAAAAACTTTTGATGCAGTTTCTTATATATGGGATTTTAATGACGGCAGCACTGTCAGCAATATGGAAACTGCCGTAGCACACGTGTATACAGATGCAGGTAATTTTCAGCCAAGAATTATTTTGATTGATAAAAACGGCTGCAGGGTACCCATTACAGGGGAGGGGGTGATACGGGCAGCAACTTCCGCTGCAGGCTATACGCTTAACAGCAAACCGGTATGCGATACCACGGCAGTAAATTTTATAAATACTTCTGCCGCCACCAACGACAGCATCATACAATATCACTGGAACTTTGGTGATGGCAACGCTTCGTCAGATAAACATCCTGCACACTTATACCAGGCAGAAGGAAATTATTTTCCGGCACTTACCATCCGTACTTCCTTTGGATGCACAGATACCTTTATAGCCGCAAATCCTGTGGCCATCACACATTCGCCCCGGGTTACGCTGAGTAATTTTTCCGGTGGATGTGCGCCACTGTTATTAAGTGAACAGGCACACTTGCAGGATTCATCAGCTCCGGTGCAGTGGCACTGGACATTTAGCAACGGGCATGCTTACACGCTGCAGCATCCGCCACCGCTGCAGTTGGATACCGCTGGCAACTATACAATAAATGTTACCGTAACTGCTGCAAGCGGCTGCTCCACCATGCTGAAAAAAACGGTGGAAGTAATGGCTTCACCAAAAGTGTTTGCAGGCAACGATACTGCCATCTGCCGTGGCCGAAGCATTCAGTTAGGCGGCACCGGTGCTCAGCGCTATCAATGGACATCATTACGGCAAGGCCTGCACGAACACACCGCTGACATTTTTGTACAGCCCGACAGCAGCAGCACGTATGTACTTACGGGTACAAATAACAATGGCTGCAGTGCCACAGATATGGTGCAGGTAAATGTGATGCAGCGCCCCCTCCTGCAGTATGGTAAAAATGAATTTGTATGCCGGGGCAGCGCAAAAAAATTGTCAGCTTCCGGTGCAGCCGTGTATAGCTGGCAACCCACTGCAGGCCTCAGCAATGCTGCAATTGCAGACCCCTTGGCACAGCCCGACAGCAGTACAAATTACCGGGTAATTGGTACAGATGAAAAATTCTGCTTTGCAGATACCGGGTATATACTTGTAAAGGTTTTTAAAGAGCCATTGGTAAATGCAGGCGAAGATAAAACGATCAACGCAGGCGAACCGATGGATCTGGTGCCGCAGGTTTCCGAAGATGTTTCAGAAATTAACTGGTACCCTACATCCGGCATTTTCAGGAACAGCGATGCAGGCATTACCGTAAAGCCGGCCATAACCACCGAGTATACTGTGGAAGTAAAGAATGCCGGGGGCTGCAGGGCCAGGGATAAAGTAAATGTATTTGTACTGTGCGATGGCGCCAATATTTTTATACCCAATACTTTTTCGCCGGATGGCAATGGCAGCAATGAAATTTTTTATCCGAGAGGAAAAGGTTTGTATAAAATAAAATCGCTGCGGCTATACAGCAGGTGGGGGCAGGTGGTTTTTACCAAAGATAATTTTATGGCCAACGACGCATCTGCCGGCTGGGATGGAACTTTTAAAGGCGTTAAAATGAACGCAGATGTTTTTGTGTATATAGCCGAAGTAATGTGCAGCAATTCAAGTGTGCTTACGCTTAAGGGCAATGTAGCGTTGGTTAAGTAGGATGTGATATAAATTCCTTGTCAGGTTTTATTATTTTATTTAAAACGCTTTTGATATCCGCCTCTTTATTTTGTTTATCCATTTCTTTTTTTATTTGTTTCATTTTGACCTCTGCTATCAATTTCAGCCGCACTCCCAATTTAAAAATTTCCCAGGCGTGTCTCTGCTATGCCCATGTGCGCAGGCAAGCAGGACTCGCCGCTATTTCAGCAAAAGGCATTAACCACACACAGCATATTATCTGCCAATAATGGCCTGGATCTTTTAAATCCATTTGTACACTCACAGCGAAATAAGATTCAATTAGCACACCTCCCAAGATAAAAATTATTTACATATCGCACCGATGGGGCTATTGCCATCAACCAAAATTTTCTACTAACATTTTGCCCCTCTGGGGCTATGAGTATAAAGGATAAAATGAATCAAAAAACACATAATCTTTATATTCAGATAAAGAAGACCCACGTCCATCGCGGATGAAATAAATCAAGCAAACACAAACGCTTCATCATGCGTTTATTCCGCCGCTCACTTCTATTCTTTGTCCGTTAATCCAGCGGGCGTCATCGGTGCATAAAAATGCCACCACGCTTCCGATGTCATCTGCATGGCCTACACGGCCA
>JAYWIB010000425.1:0-9325 GCA_043789265.1 Chitinophagaceae bacterium | reverse complement strand
TTCCTTCCAAATCTCTGCCCACACCGGTTCTTCCCAGCAGCACGGCATTCTCTCCAATGGTAAGTGTTTTGTTTACCACCACCTGCCCCCACAGCGTTACACCATCTTTAATATTTACACAGCCAGCCACTACTACTGCGGCTGCAAACAAACAATTTTTACCAATCACTGTATCATGCCCGATGTGTATCAGGTTATCAAATTTGCTGCCGCTGCCAATACGGGTATCACTGCTTACACCACGGTCAATGCTACAGTTGGCGCCAATCTCCACAAAATCATCTATAACTACCCGGCCACAGCTCGGCATTTTTTTATAAAATAATGAACGGTCTTTTTTTGTGTTGTAATAAAATGCATCACTGCCAATCACGGTGCCGCTTTGTATCACCACATTGTCACCCACTATACAATTGTCCATGATGGACACATGGGGATGTATCACACAATTTTTTCCGATGCGTACATGATGCCCGATAAAAACACCGGGATAAATAAAACTGCTTTTATCAATTTCAGCACTATCACTAATCATTGAAGTGGCTGGTGCAAAGGGATAAAAATGCTGCACAATTTTACTGTAAGCTTCAAAGGGATTGTCTGAAATCAGCAATGCCTTTCCTTCGGGGCACGCAGTTTTTTTATTGATGATGATAAAACTTGCAGCACTGTTAATACATTTTTCATAATACTTTGGATGATCTACAAACACCAAATCACCAACTTCCACTTTATGAATTTCATTGATGCCGGTGGCCTGGCCATTGCTGTTGCCAACAATTTCCGTATTGATAAAATCTGCAATCCATTGTATTGAAACAGGAGAAGGAAAACGCATGTAATAATTTTTGGTAAAGGTAATGTGCTTTGCAATTATGAAACAGTCCGGTAAAAACAACTGTCAGCGGTATAAAACTTTTGTTTTGCAAACTTTTTTAAAAAATATTTTTAAGCACCTTCTGCCAAAAAATGATAAAGAAAAATATCCGCTGCATCTGCTCAGCATACACACTCAAATAAAAACAATAAAGAAAAATACTTTCGCTGTTTGCTGAAACGCAGTGCCATCCATTGTTGCAGCACATGCATCGTGCACATAACTGATTGCATACTCTCAAAAAAAATTACACCATCATCTTAAAACAGCATCCGCAGCAGAAAAAAGCAAACCATTATCCACAAACAAAAATAAAATGTGAATAAAAAAGTCAAAATTATTTTTTTGATTAGCGAAAATTATTTTTAATATTGTGAAGGGAAATTATATTTCCTGGTACTTACTAACCCATTCATATATTAAGGCCCGGTTTTCAAACACCGGGCTTTTCTATTTTTATCCGGTGTAATTTTTTTTACTGCTGTACAACACTGTACTTTTATTGCGTAATAATATTTTTGCTTCATTGAAATTTTACTGCATCATTTATAAGCCCTTTAATGTACTGTGCCAGTTTACAGCTGAAGCCGGCAAGCAATGCCTGAAAGATTTTTTTGATGTACCAGTGGATGTGTATCCCGTGGGCAGGCTTGATTATGACAGTGAAGGCCTGTTGATTTTAACTAATGATAAAAAATTAAATCAGCAGTTGCTTCATCCTTCTTTTGAACATACAAGAACATATTATGTACAGGTAGATGGAAGCATAAATGATAAAGCCATTCATCAATTACAAAATGGCATTGCTATATATACAGGAGGAAAAATGTATCACACAAAAAAAACTATTGCATCTGTTTTTACCACTCCGCCTGTGGTGCCGGACAGAAACCCGCCCATTCGTTTAAGAAAAATTATTCCCACAAGCTGGATAAAACTGGTGCTGACGGAAGGTAAAAACAGGCAGGTGAGGAAAATGACTGCTGCTGCTGGCTTTCCCACCCTGCGCCTTATACGCTACGCCATTGAAAAATGTACCATTGATGGACTGCAGCCAGGACAAATGCGGATACTTACAAAAAATGAAACAGACCAACTGCTGTTTTTAAAACACAACATATGAAGTACGAAAAAGAACAGGAACAATTTGTGCTGAGTACCGACAGCAAACTGCTGGATGTAATTTTAATTCATCAATATTTATCGGTGGAATCTTACTGGGCAAAAAATATTCCGCTGGCAACCGTACAGCAGTCTATAGAAGGCTCTTTGTGCTTTGGCATTTATCAAAAACAACCTGCACATGCACAAGTAGGTTTTGCAAGAGTGGTTACAGACAAAGCAACCTTTGCTTACTTGGCCGATGTATTTATACTTCCGCCATTCAGGGGCAGGGGCTTAAGTAAATGGATGATGGAATGTATAATGGCGCATCCGCAACTGCAAGGTTTAAGAAAATGGATGCTCGGAACAAAAGACGCACATGGATTATACAGCCAGTTTGGTTTCAGGCCGCTGGATAATCCGGAAAGAACAATGGGCTATGCTCCTTTTATAACATATCCTGAAACACAGTAAAATTAAAAAGTAAAAAATTACATCAGCACATAATAGTATCTTACCAAAAATAAAAACACAGCATGCTAAAATCAATGACAGGTTTCGGAAGAGCGGAACAAACGGTAAACGACAAAACTTTTTTAGTAGAAATAAAATCACTGAATGGTAAGCAGTTTGAAATACAGTTGAGGCTGCCGCCGCTGCTGAGGCCCTATGAGTTTGACATTAGAAGCCTGCTGCAGGAACACCTGGTAAGAGGCAGCATCGACTGCGTAATCACCATCAAACAAAATGGCGCAAGCAAGCCGGTAAACATTAATACAGATTTAATAAAAGCCTATTACCACCAGATAGAAATACTGGCAGGCGAACTGAAGATAGATACCAACTCGGTACTGAGCGCCCTGCTGCGCCTGCCTGAAGTGGTAACGCCGGCAATGGATGTGTTAAATGATGAAGATTTTGAACACTTTAAAAAAGTATTGCTGGATGCACTGAATGAACTGAACAGGCACCGCCTGAACGAAGGCGCCAGCCTGGAAAAAGATTTGTACACACGCATTACCAACATCAATGCACAGGAAGAAACCATTGTAAAGCTGGAGCCCAACCGCATACGCCGCATAAGGGAAGAAATAACACAACTGCTGGAAACCTATGCAGGCAAAGAAAACTATGATGGCAACCGGCTGGAGCAGGAATTGATTTACTACATCGAAAAAATAGACATACACGAAGAGCAGGTGCGGCTTAAGCAGCATTGCGAATATTTTAAAAGCCTGCTGGCAGGCAGTGATGAATCCAAAGGAAAAAAACTTTCTTTTATTATACAGGAAATAGGCCGGGAAATAAATACCACCGGCAGCAAAGCCTATGATGCTGAA
Source organism: Chitinophagaceae bacterium (assembly GCA_043789265.1). Lineage (GTDB taxonomy): Bacteria > Bacteroidota > Bacteroidia > Chitinophagales > Chitinophagaceae > Ferruginibacter. The sequence continues at coordinate 6,004 of JAYWIB010000425.1, read as the reverse complement.
ATACAAAAATGCGTGGTGATAATGAAAGACGAACTGGAAAAAGCAAAAGAGCAGGTATTGAATGTTTTGTAAAGCTGGCTGTCTTTATTCATCTTCCCTATTTTTGTAAAAAAGTTTCTTGTGGAAAAAATATCCCCTTATTTACCGTGCCGGTTTTTTTTATTAAACATGGCAATGGCATTCTTTATGATGTGCATTGCCTCCTGCCATAAGCTGGATGTGTATGAAAAAAATACGGTGATGCCTGTTTATGCCTGGAGCTGGTCATTTAAGCCCGAATACAATTTTGAAATTACTGATACTGTTTCTTCCTATAATATGATGGTGGTGCTGCGGCATACAGATGCATATGCCTATAACAATATATGGATTAACATAGGCACCAAATTTCCGGGCGACAGCATGCGCTACCAGCGCTTTGATCTGCAGCTTGGCAGCGATGCACATGGCTGGGAAGGTAACGGCATGGACGATATTTGGGAGCTTAGAAAACCAATTACAAACGGACCTGTCAAATTTAAAAAAACAGGTGTTTATACTTTTTCGCTGGCGCAAATAATGAGGCAAAATCCGCTGGAGCATGTGGTAAGTGCAGGCATACGGGTGGAGAAAGTGCGGTAATTTTTTTTCAAACAACCTTTCATTAAACCCGTCGGTAAAAAAATGGTTTACAATCAATCATAAATAATTTATTATCGCACAGCGTGTGGTGATTACAATTTTCGCCTCCTGTACTCCCCCGCCGTTTGTATCTTTATACTAATGGCATTTACTTTTTACAAAACTAAAAAGCTCCGCTTTATATTTATCGTTTACTGGTTTTTGCTGCTGTATATAGTGGCAGCGCTGGTTTGGTGGTTCATTGCACTCAACACACTCAATCACCAGATGGCGGAGTACGAGGCTGCACAACTGGTAAAAGATGCGCCGGGGTATTTTGAAAGTATGCAAAAAATTTTGGCCATAGAAAAAAGAAAAACGGCTCAGTATGCAGGAGAAGGCGCCGTATTTTTTTTATTGATTCTGGCTGGGGCTGTATTTATTTTTCGGGCGGTACGCAGGCAGTTCAGGCAAAACCTGGAGCAGCAAAATTTTATAATGGCCATTACGCATGAATTAAAAACACCCGTGGCCGTTACCAAGCTCAACCTGGAAACATTGCAAAAGAGAAAACTGCAAGAAAGCCAGCAGCAAAAGCTGATACAAAATACCATACAGGAAGCCAACCGGCTGAATGACCTTTGCAATAACATCCTGCTCTCCTCACAGATAGAAGCCGGCGGCTATTCCATCACTACAGAAAGCGTACACTTATCGGAGCTGGCAACAGCATGCACACAGGATTTTATTACCCGCTATCCGGCACGTAAAATTATTGCCTCCATACAAAATGATTTGTTTATACAAGGCGACCCATTGATGCTGCAGATGGCAATCAATAATTTAATTGACAACGCACTGAAGTATTCGCCCAAAGAAATGACCGTGCTGATAACGCTGCAAAACAGTGAAAACAACATCAGCCTTTCTGTATCAGATGAAGGAAAGGGGCTGGATGAAAATGAAAAGAAAAAAATTTTTACAAAATACTACCGGGTGGGTAATAAAGCCACCAAAGGCGCCAAGGGTACCGGCCTTGGTTTATACCTTACACAAAAAATAGCGAAGCAGCATGGCGCCCGTGTTTTTGTAAAAAACAATATACCCACAGGGAGTATCTTTACCATCGCATTTAACAGCTACTAAAAAAGTGGTGATTGTAACATATGCCGCAAAAAAAAAATTCCATATTACTGGTAGAAGATGAAGAAAACCTGCAGGAAGCGCTGAAGCTGAACCTGGAGCTGGAAGATTATGAAGTAACCGTGGCCGCAGATGGACTGGCTGCACTGGCTGCTGTGCAGAAAGAACACTTTGATTTGATGATACTCGATGTAATGCTGCCAGAACTTGACGGCATCAGTGTGTGCGAAAATATACGGCTGCAAAATAATGAAATACCCATCCTGATACTGAGTGCAAAAAATAACAGCGCCGACAGGGTGCTTGGTTTAAAAAAAGGAGCAGATGATTATCTTACCAAACCCTTTAACCTGGAAGAACTGCTGCTGAGGGTAAATAATTTATTACACAAAAGCAAACGCATTACCGAGCGTAAGCCACTGGATCAGGTATACCAGTTTGGAAAAAATAAAATCAATTTTAAAGCATTGGAATGCAGCACCCGTTCAGGCGAAAAAATTGTGCTTACAAAAAAAGAAATGATGCTGCTGAAGCTGCTGATAGAAAATAAAAATGAAGTGGTAACCCGTGAAAAAATATTGCAGTCTGTTTGGGGCTACAATGTGTACCCCACCACCCGTACCATTGATAATTTTATTTTAAGCTTCCGTAAATATTTTGAAGAGGACAGCCGCAATCCCAAATACTTTCATTCGGTAAGAGGCATCGGTTATAAGTTTACCGAGGTTTAAGTACTGGTGCTGTTAAGTGCATGCAGTGCTGCCACAGCCCGGTAGTATATTTCTTCCATCTTTCCTGAATCGGCAAACGGCGTGTACAACTGGTAATCTACATCATCCAGCAACTGCTGCACCTGCCTGCCTTCTGCATATGATACCGGCGCTTTATCCAATGCATCCATTATGTTTTTGCGGTTAATCTCATACGGAGACAGGTTAAATTTTTTTGCAAGACAATTATTAATTTCTTTGCTCAGCACTTCATAAAAGCCTTGAGTGTCCTGCTGCAATAATTTTGCCTCGCTGCCTGCAAGAGGATGAATTTTTATCTGCGTGTTATTTTCACTGCCGTTGTCAGCCGGTTTATTTTTTAATAAATTCCCTGCCAATTTTTTGTGGTAAGTCATTTCTTTTTTTCTTTCTCTTTTTAACCAAAACAACAAACCGGTAAATATAAACAAACCCACAGGCACAATGATAAGCCAGCGGTTAGAAAAAAAAGTGTCAAAAAAAATTTCCCTCTTTGTTTTACCCGTTAATATATTTTGCAAGGCTGGCTTTTTATTAGTTCCTTTTGTAACAGTAATGGTAACAGGCAATGTATGTGCAATTTTATATTTACCGGCAGCTATATCAAAATAACTAAACTCAACAGGCGGCAGTATGTAGCTGCCTGCTTTTGATACCATAAAAGGATAGCTTACCGATTTACTGCCACTAACCGGGATGGTATATTTGTTTAAATCTTCCTTTACAGCAGGTTCAAAACCTTCAATGCCTTCGGGCCAGCTTATATCAGGTGGAGTTAATAAAGTAAGGTTGCCATTGCCCTTAATGGTGATGGTAAGTTTACCGGCATCATCCGTGCTGAAACTATTTTTCTCCACCTGCTGATTTACTGAAAAATTACCCACGGCACCAGTAAAAGAAAGCGGGCGCCCAGCGTCAGGCAAAGGCTTTACAGCAATGATTACCGGCTTGCTTTGCAATGTTACCTTTTCATTTACCATTGTTTCCGGTGGCAAAGCCGGGCGGGCAAAGCCCTGCAGCATATCATCTGAAAGGCTGCGCTGATGGAGGTATTCTTCTTTAATAAAATGAATGTTGTTTTCCACTTCGGCTGTTTCCAGCTCCGCATCACCCGCCTGCAGCGGATACAGTTGTGCCTTGCGGAGTATGTATACATTGTACAGCCTGCCGTTCAATTTTTCAGGCGCAGCAGAAATGTTTCCCTGCTGCATTAAATCAATTACAGAAAATCCATTTAGCGAAGGATTTTTTACAATGTTGCTTTCCGATTTTAAACGGGTGTATAATTTATAAGTAACCACTACCGGCTCGCCCACATAGCAGGATGTGCTGCTGGTTGCTGTTTTTATAAAAATATTTTTATTGATTTTATCCGCAATGTTTTCTCCTTTCTTTAAAATAAAATCATTGAACTGGGGTTCGGCTGCGGGCTCATCTATTTGGAACAACTGACTTAGCGGCGACTGTACCGCCTGCTGATTGTTTTGCGAAGGGGCATTGGTAACTTTTACTGCCACTGCATTGCTCACCAGCATTTTTCCGTCTGCTTTTGCCCGTGCAGCAGGCAGGGTAAAACTGCCTTTCTTTTTTGGCTGTAAAATGTAGGTGATGCCCACATACTGCCGTGTGTGGCCATTGATGCTTTCCATACCGCTCTCCTGATTGGGACCACTGATAATGATAAAATCAGAAAAAACGGGAGGAGTAATTTGCTCTACCTGATCGGCATTTTCTACGAGCAATTTGTATTCAAAACTTTCTGCTTTGCCCACGGTGGCTGCAGATGCCACAGCAGTAATTTTCAATTGTGCCTGCGCAGGATAGTTGTATAAAAAAAATACACTGCTGAAAAGAAATACTATTTTTTTTGAAAGCCTCCGCATAACCAGTTTGTACAAATTTAAATTACCCCGGCAACAAGACTGTTTGTATTGGTTTAAATGATTGTAAAAATCTGTTAATAAAAAGCAGAATTATCGCTGATGAAAACTTTTACAAATCTCCCAGTTGTGGCCGCAGAATGATGTCTTCTGCAACAGCGGCGGCGGACAGGCTGCAGGCGGCCACTATCATATGGGCAATATCGGTGGCTTCCATTATCCTGTTGCTGCTGTTGTCATAATCGCCCCACGAATCAGTTAATACAGCGCCGGGATATACAGCAGATACTTTTATATTGTGCGGCTTCATTTCTTCCCGCAGGTTTTTACTAAATCCCATCATTGCAAATTTGCTGATGCTGTAGCTGCCGCCATTGCTGTATGCCTGCAAAGAAGCGATGGAACAGATATTGAAAATATGACCTGATTTTTTTGCCATCATACCAGGCAGCACTGCCCGGGTTACATGATAGGCGCTGTACAGGTTTACTGCTATCATTTGCTCCAGTGTATCATCGGGTTCATTGTGTACACTGCCCGGCAAAAAAAATCCGGCATTGTTTATCAGCACATCCACCTGCGGGCAGGCATTGCTTATCCAGTTACCAAAATCAATGGCAGCTTGCTTTACAGAAAGGTCAAAAGGCCTTGCCTGTATATTGCCGGCCTGAGGATGCATGGTTTGCAACTGCGCTACCGCATGGTATAAGGTCACCTCATTGCGGGCGCACAAAAAAAGATTACAGCCCAGCTCTGCAAACGCCGCAGCCAGTGCAAACCCAATGCCCTTGCTGGCACCGGTGATAACAATGTTTTTATTTTTAAAATCTTTTTGATGCGCTGTCATGCGATAAAATTATACACTATTTTTTCAAATTGCTTTATTACAAATAATAAATGCGCCAACTTTGCTGTTATATATATAGTATGATGCCCCTAGTATGCAGCATCATTTGCTTTAATTTCAACGTTTATTAAGCAGACCTTAAGCACTATCCAAAAGCAAACTTTGGTAATTTTATTTTTATGAACAAACGCTCCGGAAAATAATCTTATGAAATACAAACATCTTTTTTTTGACTTAGACCATACGCTCTGGGATTTTGATGCCAATGCAGCAGAAGCGCTTGCAGAGTTATACATTCATTTTTCTTTGGAACAAAAAGGTGTAATTACGTTTGACAGTTTCTATACATTTTATCTGGAACACAATACCCTTTTATGGAACCGGTATCACAAAGGACTGATTACAGGTGAGGAGCTAAAATGGAAACGCATGTGGCGCACCTTGCTTGAATTTAAAATTGGCGATGAGCAACTGTCAAAAGAAATGAGTGAAAAATTTTTAGAAATATTACCTGCAAAAAAAAGACTGTTTCCTGATACGCTGGAAGTGCTGGATTATCTTACAGAAAAAAATTACAGCCTGCACCTTATTACTAACGGCTTCGAAAAAACCCAATGGAAAAAATTGAAAAGCAGCGGCCTGCAGCATTATTTTAAAGAAGTAATTACTTCGGAATCCAGCAACAGCATAAAACCACAAAAAGAAATTTTTGATTACGCACTGAATAAGGCAGGCGCCAGCCTCCATCAAAGCATTATGCTCGGCGACAACCTGGATGCAGACAT
>JAYWIB010000424.1:0-9376 GCA_043789265.1 Chitinophagaceae bacterium | reverse complement strand
TCTTTATAAGTAGTAATGTTTTGCTCAATGTAAGCAACATTTTCCCCGGCCCTTACGGTGCTTTTTTTCAGGGTGATATTTATGTAATTGGCTGCCATCATTTTTATAGCATTTATTTCTTCGCTGCTTATTGTAACCGGTGCACATTTCCAGTAAGCAAAATTTATAACAAATGGAATGTGTTTGATATTCTCAGCTTCCGCTGTGTTTAAGCAGGCAAAAACATAGCTGTTGAACAAGGGCTGATAATCCCTTACTTTTTGTGTACCGTAATTTTTTTCGATTGAAATAAATGGGCAAAAGTTTTCAATGCCTTTTTTAAAAAGTGAAGCAGAAACTTTTTTTTCCATTTTTTGCTGGGTGCAGATTACATACCATTTACGTTGCATTGTTTTCAGTTTAGGGGTTTATGATTTATTGTACTGAACCCTTTGTTTCCACTACTATGCCGGATTACAAAATGTTGAAAATGAACGCTTTAGATTTTAGTTTGGTAATACAGTTTCCATGTAAAGGAAATGCTTCGTTTTTTTGGAATGGATTAAAGGCAGTTGATTTTAAAAAATAAAATAAAACATAAGGTTGTTTTAGCTTTTCCTTCTGCACTTAATCTGATAGTTTTAATGAATGAAATGGTCTGTCATTGTATACTTTTCTTGCTGTATGTGCAGCAGCAAAGGTTTTGCTCAGCCGCATGCTCCGTATGGTGCGGTGGAGTATAAAATGGCGGCTATGCCGGATTCATCTTCTTGCCGGCCATCCACCATAGCAGCATACATTCAGTCAAAATTTACCGAACCAGCACAAAAAATTGCCGCTGCGTATTACTGGATTACCGCGTCTATCCGGTACGACAGAAAAGTATTGTATTACCGTCACTGGAGCGACGATGCTGAAATACATCTTGACACCGTTTTAAAAAAACGCAGGGGTGTTTGTGAAGATTATGCAGGTTTATTTACTTCTATATTATTACGATGCAGTATTCCTGCACAGGTGGTAAGTGGGTATACAAAAAATGGAATGGCGGTAAACAGGGCAGGCCATAGCTGGTGTGCAGTGTTAGCAGATGATAAGTGGTGGCTGTGCGACCCTGCGTGGGATGCAGGAAATTTGTACAACCCTGTGTATTTTTTAGTTCCACCACAGCAGTTTATCGAAACGCATATGCCATTTGATCCCTTATGGCAACTGCTGCCACAGCCAATTAATCACAGGCAGTTTTATGGTGGGAACCGTTACGATAAAAATAATCCTCCGCCATATAATGTAAATGATTCGGTAGCTTCTTTTTTTAGGCTGGATACACTGGCACAACTGGAAGCAGCTTCATACAGAATTAAACAGGCAGGCATTGAAACAGAAGATTTAAAAACATGGTACACTTACCACCAGATGAAGGTGGCCATAGTACAGCAGGAAAATGATATGATATTGTATAACAAAGCTGTGGCTGAATTAAACAGCGCAAAACAATTGTACAACCAGTTTGTGCAACACCGCAACAATCACTTTATACCGGAACAATCTTCCGAAAAAATTTATGGTCTCTTTGATTCCATTGCAAAAAAGTTATCTGCCGCATATTACAGCATGAATGCAACAGGGAAGAAGATGGAAAACTACCAGTACGATACAGGCGAACTAAAAGAGCACCTGGATAATTTATCTGAAAAAGTAAAAGAACAGCGTGATTTTTTTTACCGCTACCAGTCGGCAGTTCCTGCAGAAAAAGAAAATTTTTTCTATAAATAATTATGGGAAGGGCTAAAAAAAATAGAACCGGGGTGGAAACCCCAGTTCGTTTTAAATCCGTACCCTATGAAAACTTAGTTGAAACTATGGCTATAATTTTATATCTGCAAGTATAAAAAGAAAATTTTGCTTCCGAAATCGTTTGCATACTATTTTTCTTCACTTAGGTGAAGAATAGTTAATGTGGTTAAGAACTTTCCCTGAAGATAATTGCCGCAGTTGAAAAAAATAGATTGTGATGGAAAGATTGTTTTGTTAAATACAGTAGGATAGAAGTGAATGTTTTTCTGTTTAAAACCTGTTGATAACTCTTCATTTTTCTGTGAACAGTTTACCGTTCACTTGTAAGGCTGTTCCATTATATTTGTCCTCTTACTTAAAATACTGACAGTGCGTTTAAAGAGTTTAGAAATAAAAGGATTTAAAAGTTTTGCCGATAAAACTGTACTTAATTTTGATGAAGGCATTACCGGGGTGATAGGCCCCAATGGCTGTGGAAAAAGCAATATTATAGATAGTATACGTTGGGTAATTGGCGAACATAAAATTAGCAATCTGCGCAGCGAAAACCTGGAGAGCCTGGTATTTAATGGTTCTAAAAGCCGCTCTGCATCCGGCCTGGCCGAGGTGAGCCTTACATTTGAAAATACGAAGAACCTGCTGCCCACCGAATTCAATACCGTAACGGTAACACGTAAATATTACAAAAACGGCGAAAGCGAATACCGCCTCAACGATGTGGGCTGCCGCCTGAAAGACATCCACAACCTGTTTATGGATACAGGCGTAAGCACCGACAGCTATGCCATCATCGAGCTGGGCATGGTGGATGATATTATTAAGGATAAAGAAAACAGCCGCCGCAAAATGCTGGAGCAGGCAGCAGGCATCACCATTTACAAAACACGAAAAAAAGAAGCTAAACTAAAATTAGATTTAACAGAGCAGGATCTGGCTCGTATAGAAGATTTATTGTTTGAAATAAATAACCAGCTAAAGAGCCTGGAAAGCCAGGCAAAAAAAGCAGAGAAGTATTTTGAAATAAAAAAAGAATATAAAGAAGTAAGTATTGAACTGGCAAAAGCAGCGCTGGAAGGTTTTAATATTACGTACCGTGACCTTAACCAGCAGCAGCAGGCCGAGGTAGACAGGCGTATAGAACTGGAAACAGCCATTGCAAAAGAAGAAGCCGCACTGGAGCAGGAAAAGCTTGGCTTTATAGAAAAAGAAAAAACCCTGCAGCAGATGCAGCATGCCTTTAATGATATGCTGGCTGATGTACGCAACAAAGAAAGTGAAAAGAGCCTGGCAGTGCAGCGGCTGCAATATTTAAAAGAAAGAGAAAATACACTCAATACTTTTTTACAAAAAGCAGGGGGCCAGTTAAAAGGCCTGGAAGAAAGCATTCAGTTTACCAGCACGCAGGTAAAAGAAGATGGAGAAAAATTAGCAGCATTAGAAGGCAGGCTGGAAGAATTAAAATATGCGGTGGAAGACAAGCGCCGGGTGTTTGATGAAAAACGCAGCAGCATAGATGCGTTGCGAAAAGAGAACCAGGCTATACAGCGTAACCAGTTTGATGCCGAAAAAAAAGTAGCCGTTGCCGATACCAGCATTCAAAATCTCCAGCGTTCCGTACTGCAGTTGCAGGATGAAAAAACACAACGCCAGCAACAGTTGCAGCAACTGGAAACGGAAAGGCAAATAAAAAATGATGAACTGGAGCAAAAGAAAACCAGCCTGCAGCAATTACAGGAACATCATGAATTTACCAGGGAACAAATTTTTCAAACACAAAGTATACTGGAAGGCCTCCGCAACGAACTGGCTGAAGAAAGCCGCAAGTTCGACAGTAAAAAAAATGAACACGACCTGCTGAAAAGCCTGATAGATTCGATGGAAGGCTATCCCGAGAGTGTAAAATTTTTACATAAAAATCCGGAATGGAATCATACAGCGCCCTTGCTGAGCGATATTATTTATGTAAAGGAAGCATACAGGGCGGCAGTGGAAAATGTACTGGAGCCCTACCTTAACTATTATGTGGTAAACAGCCTCGAAGAAGGATTGCAGGCCATACATTTATTAGACCACAACAAAAAAGGAAAAGCCAATTTCTTTTTGCAGGATAAGCTTACGGGCTTTGAAGAATCACAGCAGCCGGAAGGTACCATACCTGCATTGAGTGTGGTGGAGATAGATGCTAAATATGCCAGCCTTGCAAAGCACCTGCTGGGCAATGTATTTATTGCAGATAATGAAGAGGCCATTAAAAACAGTCCCGATACCTATCGGGACGCCGTGGTGCTGGAAAAAACGGGTAAGTACGTAAAAGGGAAATACTCCATCACCGGAGGCAGCGTTGGCATGTTTGAAGGAAAAAAAATTGGTCGTGCAAAAAATTTAGAAAAATTGCAGGAAGTAATTGCCGCACAGGAAACAATTGTAACCGGGCTGAAAACCACCATACAGGCTAAACACAATGAAGTGATAGCATTTAATGAGCAACTGAAAGAAAACGCCATTAAGCAAACACAGCAGGACATTAACAACCTTACCAACCTTGTTTTTTCTTTACAAAATAAAATAGAAAACCTGCACAACCTGGAGGAAACAAGCAGCAGGCGTGTAGGAGATTTGCAGGCACAACTGGAGAGCAACCACGATGCCATTGCAGGCACCCGGGACGAACTGGAAAAATTTAATACACAACTGGAAGCACTGCAGGATAAAATGCAGTTGATAGAACAGGACTATGCGGCTGCCGAACAGGAATATAATTTTGCCACCGCCGCATTTAACGATGGCAACCTGCAGTACAGCAGGCAGCAGAGTAAAATAGCATCGCTTAAGCAGGAGTTTGACTTCAGGAGCAACCAGTTTGCAAGCCTGCATGCAGAAATTGAAAACAGCACCAGCCAGCTAAATGAATCTTCCGGCCACATTGCCGAAACCGCTGCTGCATTGAATTTGCTGGAAGCCTTGCTGGTGACTATGCTGCAGGGGAAAGAAACAGAAGAGCGAAAACTAAACGAAGCAGACCATGCCTATTACAACCTGCGCAATGCACTTGCCGAAAAAGAAAGCGAACTGCGGCACAAACAAAAATCTAAGGAAGGCATTGATACTTTACTGAATGAAATAAAAGACAAGCTTACCGAACTGAAGCTGCAACTGGCAGGCATGAAGGAAAGGCTGCATGTAGAATTTAAAATAGACCTTGACACTATTATAGACAAACCCCGTACAGGCGATACGCCACTGCAGGAGCTGCAGGAAAAAAATGAACGCATGCGCAAGCGCCTCGAAAATATTGGTGAGGTAAACCCCACGGCCATCGAAGCATACACCGAAATGAAAAAGCGGTACGAATTTATTATGGAGCAAAAGAATGATTTGGTAACAGCCAAAGACAGCCTGATGCAAACCATACAGGAAGTGGAAGCCACGGCCAACCTGCAGTTTCTCGACACATTTAATAAAGTAAGAGAGAATTTTCAAAAAGTTTTTCAGGCCCTATTTACAGAAGATGATACAGCAGATATGGTGCTGGTAGACCCGGAAAATCTTGCAGAAACAGGTATTGATATCATTGCAAAACCAAAAGGCAAAAGACCCTCAAGCATTGGCCAGTTGAGCGGTGGCGAAAAAACATTAACGGCTACCGCATTGCTCTTTGCCATCTACTTAATAAAGCCTGCACCATTCTGTATTTTAGATGAAGTGGACGCTCCCCTCGATGATGCCAACGTGGGTAAGTTTACAAAAATGATAAAGCAGTTCAGCGAAAATAGCCAGTTTATTATCGTTACACACAATAAGCAAACAATGGGAGCCGTAGATGTAATTTATGGCGTAACCATGCAGGAACCTGGCGTAAGCAAACTGGTGCCGGTTGATTTCAGAAGTTTGAATTAATATATATTGGGGCTGAGGTTAGGATTTTTTTTTTGCACTTCTATGTCAGAATATTTCTGACATTTTGTGTTATTAAAATGTTGTGTGATAAAAATATTTATGCCGCAAATAATACCATCTTGATAAATGTCCAACTGACTCTGCCGGTAAACCTTAAATGGTATTATGCAGATAGCAAGATTTATCAGCCTACATATTTGCAAATTGTAGAAACCTTTTTTCTTGGATAAATTATTTTAATCACAATAAAGATAATATGCAGCAGAATTTATTTGCCGAAGCAGACAAACCAAAAGCAACAGGCTTAATAATTACAAACAATAATAAAAAACCACTTTCTAAAAGTCAGTTGAGTTTTAACCGGCTGATTGCTAAAATAGAAAAACTGCAAAGGGATATAGAGCAAAAGCAATTGCAGTTTGATGCTGCCCTCAAAATGTATGGTGACGAATATGTGTCCATATTAAACTTGAAATTGAAAGTGCTGCAAAAACAAATTGAATTGTTGTGGGAGGTCTATCAAGGTAAAAAATTGTCAAAGGCAAATCAGCGGAAGTTAAAGGAAATTTTGCAGTTTTTTATCAATGAATATTTTTCTCAGTCTCTGACTGAACCGGATAAAATATTGCAGGATATTTTTTCTAATTTGGAAGGCATCAGCTATGATAAAATGATGAAGGAAGAAAAAAATAAAAACATAGATGAAGTAAAAAAAATGTTTGAAGATATGGATGTAGATACCGAAGGGGTCGACCTTGAAGATCCAAATGCACTGGCAACTAAAATAGCCGAGGCACAGCAAAAAGCAGCAGAAAAGCAAGAGCAACATTTCAAAATGAGAGAAGAGAGAAAGAAAAAGAAGGCCGGGCAACAGAAAAATAACACCAAACAACAGGAATACCAAAAATTACAGGAAGCAGCAGCAGAAGCAAAGAAAAAAAATATCAGCTCCATTTACCGGCAACTGGCAAAATTATTTCATCCTGATTTAGAGCAGAATGCAGCACTAAAAGCCGAAAAAGAAATGCTGATGAAAGAACTGACGGTGGCTTTTGAAAACAGGGATCTGCATACACTTCTTACGCTTGAGCTTAAGTGGATTCATAAAGAGAACGATCACCTTGCCGATATTGCAGATGAAAAAATAAATGTGTACCTCCAAATTTTAAAAGAACAGGCTGCCGAACTGGAACAGGAAAAGTATGCCATAATCTATAGGCCGCAGTATGCTGTGCTATTGAATCAGTTTGGTTTTGAGATTGCAAAAAACCCGGTACGTGAAATAAGGGATGTAATAATTTCGCACACGGAAATGGCTGAAAGTTATGACTATAATGTTAGGCTTCTTGCTTCAGAAAATGGTTTACGACATGTCAAGCAAATGATAAAGGAGTGGAAGCACAGTCAGTATGAAATGAGTGATGAAGAAATTTTTGAAATCATGATGAAAAAATTTATATAACAGAAGGCTGTTTTAATTTTATATACTGGCCCACTGTCATTTTTCGCCAGCCAAATTAGTGAGCACCTTTTTTATAAAAGGTTTATCATCCATTTAATCCGGCAGGCTTTTTATTTTTATAAAGTTCCATCGCATCTCTCATAAAATGGTAATTATTACCCTGCAAATCTGAAGTGTTCATTCGGTATTTAAAACTCCAAATAAAAACCAACATTGGTATCAGTATCATTCTTCTGAAATTTTCGGCAGGCTTGCCTAATGTTGAAATGATTATTTTATTTTTATACTATGGAAACACAAATAGCGGAATTTATACGGGGACTATTTAGTACTGCCGAATGGCCGCCCCGGTGGAAATGCGGCTACTGGACAGACTTTCATGGCTGGCTGTATATATTGAGCGATACCATGATATGGGTGGCGTATTTTTTAATACCTGTAATGATCGTTCGTTATTTCAGCAATAAAAAAGGAACCATACAGTTCCGAAGGGTATATGTGCTGTTTGCTTCATTTATATTGCTGTGCGGCGCCACTCATTTAATGGATGCAATGATGTTTTGGGTTCCCATGTACCGCCTCAATGCAATACTTCGCTTTGTAACTGGTATTGTAAGTTTGGCTACGGTGTATCACCTTGTCAAAATTTTGCCCGAAGCATTCCGGCAGAAAACAAATGTGGAGCTCGAAAGAGAAATTACAAAAAGAAAAGAAACAGAAGTGAAACTGGCAGATGCCAATGCCAATTTGGAAGCCTTTGCATATGTAGCCTCACACGACCTGCAGGAGCCACTACGAAAAATAAGAATGTACACCTCCCTGCTGCACGACAATACTTATTATAAACTGGATGAAGAAAATAAACACATTGCTGACAGGATTGTATCTTCTGCAAGCCGCATGCAGCAACTAATTAGAGATGTACTAGTTATTTCAAGCCTGCGGGTTGACATGGATTTTGAATCGGTTCAGCCCAATGAGGCCATCAATATAGCGCTGGAAGATTTGGCTTTAAAAATAAAAGAAAAAAATGCGCTGATAAATATCGACCCATTGCCTGCTGTAAAAGGCAATACGCAATACCTTGCCCAGATGTTTATGAACCTGATAAATAACTCTCTTAAGTTTTCAAAAAAGCGGCCTGAAATTATTGTCAGCGCTTATCAGGAAGCCCCGGATGTTTTTATTTCAATAAAAGACAATGGCATTGGTATGGATAAAGAAGACATGAAAAAAATATTCTTTGCTTTTCAAAAACTGCACCCCACTGCTGAATATGAAGGTTCAGGAATTGGCCTAGCCATTTGTAAACGCATTGTAGACTTACACCATGGCAAAATAAGTGTACAATCAGTAAAAGATGAAGGCACTGCATTTATAATCCAGTTACCAAAGGCTTAAAATTTTGTACATAGCGTTAGGACTTTTTAATGATGCCTGCTGCAATTTTGTGCTCATCATTTTCAGCCTTAATGGTTTCTTTATCTACAGGCGCATGCGGAAACCCTTTAAAATCCTGATCAATATGCGGATCAGCACTTTGCTGCACTTCCTCTTCTTTTTTAATGGGAGTTGTTTTTTTTGTTTTCATTTTATTCATTTTAAAATATTACATAAGAAAAACTTTGGCAGCCGGCACAATGCCAGCAGCCAAAACATTTTTTATGAGAGAAATGTTATCAGGTGTGCAGGCTTGTAAAGCTGCCCAATACACCAAATACTTTCAAAAGCCAAATCACAACCACTATTACTACTACAGCATTCAGTATATTTTTAATGGTACCCTGCATGGGAATATATTTATTAATAAGCCAAAGAATAACACCTGCTACAATAAGCACAATTAAAACATTTAAGATAGGCATGCTAAAAATTTTTTTTAAGTAAATGAATGATTGTTATATAAAGATTTATACATGAATCATACCAATCATAAAAAACGATTGTAGTAGAACAACTGCTATGTATCAACCATTGTTTTTTTTAATAAAAAAAAATTGTTGATCAAATTCCCCATAACGGGGATAGATTTAAGTTAATAATACGAGACCGAAAATTAATTTTGTTTTTTGAATGAATCGCAATAAAAAAATTGATATAAAATTTTGCAAGCTTCGGCGCATTCATTTCAATGCAAATCCACTATCTGCATATTTTTTTGAAAGCGTACCGATAGCTTTTGCTCCTTTAGGCTTTTTAATAAATCGTTTGATTAGTGCCAATTGGCAAACACAGGAAATT
>JAYWIB010000423.1:0-2651 GCA_043789265.1 Chitinophagaceae bacterium | reverse complement strand
ACAGCCCCGCAGAGAGGGCCGCAATAAAGTGGTTTTTCATTTTTCTCAAATTTTAGTTAGTGGTAAAATGGCCCGGCATTACATGCATGTCCATTGATTGACTATTGAAAATAAGATTTTCTTTTAAGGAAATGCAAAAACAGCGGCTTATTTTCGACACATAACGACGCTATGTGTGGCTACTGTTTGTGATCAAATTCTTTGGGCAGAGAACTTTTATAATTTTCATCGTATGATACAAATAGGTATAAATAAATAACCCGGCTCAGCCGCATCAGCCAGGGCTGTATCAATACCAGCAATACAGCATTAAATATAAGCCAGTAAAAAACCCTGTTGTCATCGGTAGATACGCCAATCAATAACCACCAGGCTATAAACGTGGCAACAGAAATGGCCACTGCCAGTGCATAACTTACATAGCCGGTGCCGTACCAAAAGCCCTGCTCCAGGTCGTACCGCTGATTGCATTCGGCACACCTTTCCGGCATATCAAAAATATAAGAAAGCCTTATTTTTTTGAATGGATTACTGTGGGTAAACATTTTACCCCTTCTGCACCGGGGGCATTTCATGGTAAACATGCTCCACAGGTAATTGGGCTTTGGATTGTTGTGTTCCATATAAAATATTTTTATGCAGGCGTTGGTGTCTGCATTTTTTTTCTTTCGCCAATCTGCTGCCGCCACATGGCGTAATACAATCCTTTTTCTGCCAGCAATTTTTCATGATTGCCTGTTTCCACCACTTCGCCTCTTTCCAGCACATAAATTCTGTCGGCATGCATAATGGTGCTCAGCCTGTGTGCTATCAAAATTGTTATCTGATCTTTCAATGCAGAAATATCACGGATGGTATTACTTATTTCTTCCTCCGTTAATGAATCGAGTGCTGAAGTAGCTTCATCAAAAATTAATAAATGCGGCTTGCGTAATAAAGCCCGGGCTATGGAAAGGCGTTGTTTTTCGCCGCCGCTCAATTTAAAACCACCTTCGCCAATCAAGGTATCCAGTCCTTTTTCTGCACGTGCCAGTAAATTGTTGCAGCTTGCTTTGTTCAATACATCCGCCAGTAATTCATCCGATGCCGATGGATTTACAAACAATAAATTTTCTTTAATGGTGCCTGCAAACAATTGTGTATCCTGCGTTACAAAACCAATCTGGTTCCGCAGGTCTTCGAAATTTATTTCATTTTCATCCAGGCCATTGTATAATATTTTTCCTTCCTGCGGACGGTACAGCCCCACCAGCAGTTTCATCAGTGTGGTTTTGCCCGAGCCTGACGGGCCTACAAAAGCAATGGTATCGCCTGTACGGGCATCAAAGCTGATGTTGTCAATAGCCTTGTGCGAAGCGGTGTGGTGTTTAAATCCAATGTGCTGAAACGATAAGGATACAATATTGCCCAATGGTACAGGCCTCTCCGGCTGCTGCTCCGGTGCCTTCTGCATCAGGGTGTGAAAATTATTGAGTGAGGCTTCTGCTTCCCTGTAAGAAAGAATGATGTTGCCAATTTCCTGCAGCGGGCCAAAAATAAAAAATGAATAAAAGGTAAGTGTCATCACTTCGCCTGCAGTTAATTTTCCCTGAAAAACCAGCCACAATAAAGTGAACATAATTACCTGCCGCAGCAGGTTTACAAAAGTGCCTTGTATAAAACTTAAGGTACGTATGCTTTTTACTTTTTTTAATTCGAGTCCTAAAATTTTATAGGTATTGTTGTTCAGTCTTTTTATTTCCTGCGCTGTAAGGCCAAGGCTTTTTACCAGTTCAATATTGCGGAGCGATTCGGTAGTGGTGCCTGCCAGCAGCGTGGTTTCTTTTACTATGTTTTTTTGAATCACTTTTATTTTCTTACTTAAAAAACTGGTAAGCAGCGAAAGAAATAAAATACCCACGAGGTAAATGGGCATAATGGCCCAGTGCAACCGGAAAGCATATACGGACACAAACACCACGCCTACGAGTATCCCAAATAATACATTGATAAAAGACAAAATAAATTTTTCCGTATCACTCCTTACTTTAGATAAAATGGACAATGTTTCGCCGCTGCGCTGATCTTCAAACTCCTGGTAAGGCAGTTTCATAGAATGCTGCAGGCCATCAGTAAATATTTTGGCGCCAAATTTTTGCACCACCACACTGCTGAAATAATCCTGAAATGCTTTTGCAATACGGGATATCATGGCTACACTGATGAGTATGCCCAGTATTTGCAATACGCCCCACACAAATTCTGATTGTGTACGGATACCCGTTTGGTGAAAAACTTTATCAGCAGAAAAATATCCCTTCTGTGTGGGGTGAGTGGCAAACTTATCAATCAACCTGCCAAAAAAATATGGGTCGAGCATGGAAAAAACCTGGTTGATGGCAGCCAGCAGTAAAGCCAGCGCTACCAGCCATTTGTAAGGCTTAAGGTATTGCAGTAATAATTTCATGGGCGCAAAGTTACATGAATTAAAACATCGAAATGTTTCGATGCATGTGTATTGCGATGTAGTCAGCCACATCTTTCAACCAGCGATTTCAAAATTTTTATTTTTGATGTAATAGTTTATTTTTATCCGCATGAAGGTGAGCGCTTTTACATATGTACGCAATGGCCACATGTATGGTTATCCTTTTGTGGAGTCTATTAAAAGT
>JAYWIB010000422.1:0-2655 GCA_043789265.1 Chitinophagaceae bacterium | reverse complement strand
ACCTTAAACCTCTTAAACCTTTTAAACCTGTTACACCTACTCCCTCATCAGCACCTGTATTGTTTCTTTTGTCTTCTGTATCAGTAGCTGATCTTTTTTATCGGTCAGTTTTGTTATGATGTCTTCATTGTAATGGCGGATGGTAAGCAGCGTTAATGATCTTTCAATTTGTACTTCAAAAAACTCACCGGCAGCCAGTGCCAGTTTTTCAATGCGGTCTGGTTTATCATCCAGGCAGCAGAGCAAACTGATGGCGCCGTTTTGAGAAAGATTGGTCCGCATTTTTACATCATCCAGCAGGTGATGCCATTTGCTTATAAGGGTATCTTCCACAAAAGAATAATCTTTAGAACTAAGCTGCATCAGCACCTGGTTATTTTTTACAACAATCACCGGAAGCAGGCTGTGTACAGGTTTACCGCTGATAACAGTGCCTGTAAGTGATGGTTTTAAAAAGCACCTTACATGCAGCGGAATATTTTTATTCTGCAGGGGCTTAATGGTTTTTGGATGTATTACCTGTGCACCATAGTAGGCCATTTCTATCACCTCGTTGTAGCTCAGTTCGCTTATAAATGTGGCGTCGGTAAATTGTTTAGGGTCGGCGTTCATCACACCTTCCACATCTTTCCATATCGTCTGGCTTTCGGCATCCAGCATGTTGGCAAAAATAGCAGCACTGTAGTCGCTTCCTTCCCTGCCCAGTGTGGTGCTTTCGTTTTCGTCAGTAGCACCGATAAAGCCTTGTGTAATCACAATGAATGTATGGTTATAAATGGGCAGAATATCTGCTGTTACTTTTTGTAAAGTAAATGCCCAGTCAATACCGGCGTCCCTGAAATTGTCATTTGTACGCACAATGTCACGTACATCTACCCACGCATTTTGTATGTTAAGTAACTGCAGGTAATCACTCACCAGCAGTGTACTCAGCAATTCGCCACAGCATACTACCTGGTCATAATAATAATCAAAATCTCTTACCGGTTTGTCGTGCAGCAACCATTCCACTTCTGTGAAAATATCATTGAAGCCTTTGGGTGCAGCGCCGGATAATTGCACCGCTGCGTTTATATGATCAGTTTTGATGGATGTAAACAATGCCAGTGCCTCATCCATGTTGCCTGCATAAAAAGCTTCCACTACTTTCTCCAGCGCATTGGTGGTTTTGCCCATGGCAGAAATAATCACCAATAATTTTTCGCCTGCAAAAGACTGCAGAATGGCTGCTGTATTTTTTATTCTTTCAATACTGTTGATACTGGCCCCGCCAAATTTAAAAACCTTCATACTAAAATTTGCCGATTACAATGTTTGCAGAATTGTGCATGCAAATGTAGTGATGCAGCCTGTTTCAGTGCTGTAAATACAATATTTATTTTTTAAATGAATACAATATCCACCTGAGAAATATCTGATGTAAGCTTTATGAATATTGACTTTAGTAAAATGGTAAGTACAAAATGAAAATTTCCTTTCCATAAAAATCAACATTTGTAAGACGGTATATTTATTTACTTTTGACAGCATTATTTTTACGATTGCTAAAACAACTGACGCCATGAGCCTTATAAACAGAAGGGTGCAAACCCTCGATGAATTTACCATACAGCAGATGAGAGATTTTCCCAATGCCACAGGCGAATTATCCGGCTTGCTGAGAGACATCGGGCTTGCTGCCAAAAGGGTAAATGTAGAAGTAAACAAAGCCGGGCTGGTAGATATACTGGGCGATGCCGGCGAAGTAAACGTGCAGGGAGAGGATGTAAAAAAACTGGATGTATATGCCAACGATCAGTTTATGGGTGTGCTGCGGCATGGCATAAGCTGTGCAGGTATTGGGAGCGAAGAGCTGGATGACATAGTGGTATTCAATGATGAAATAAGCAATCAAAGCAAATATGTTTGTTTGTTTGATCCTCTGGATGGCAGTGCCAATATTGATGTAAACGTTTCAATCGGCACCATTTTCAGTGTGTTCAGGCGGGTAACTCCCATAGGCTCACCGGCAGGGATAGACGATTTTTTGCAGCCCGGCATTAAGCAGGTGGCTGCAGGCTATGTTATTTATGGCTCGTCCA
This sequence comes from Chitinophagaceae bacterium, assembly GCA_043789265.1. Classification (GTDB taxonomy): domain Bacteria; phylum Bacteroidota; class Bacteroidia; order Chitinophagales; family Chitinophagaceae; genus Ferruginibacter. The sequence continues at coordinate 574 of JAYWIB010000422.1, read as the reverse complement.
CTATATTTGTATATGCCACCCGGCGTGGTGTAAATGGCTTTACACTTGATCCGTCTATAGGCGAATGGACACTGAGCCACCCCAACATTAAATGCCCGCCTTCGGGAAAAATTTATTCTGTAAATCACGGCAATTATTATGAGTATGCAGAAGGCGTGCAGCAGTATATAGAAGTATGCCAGCGAAAAAACAAAACTACCGGCGGCCCGTATACGCAGCGCTACATTGGCAGTATGGTAAGCGATGTACACCGCAATTTATTAAAGGGCGGCATCTTTATGTATCCCGCCACTAAAGACAAACCTGGTGGTAAGCTGCGCCTTTTGTATGAATGTAACCCATTTGCTTTTATTGTAGAAGTGGCAGGTGGCCTGGCTACAAATGGTGAAAAAAGAATACTGGATATACAGCCCGGTAAAGTGCATGAGCGTACGCCGTTTTTTGTTGGCAGCAGGCTTATGATGGAAGAGATGGAAGGGTATATGAAAAGCGGGCAGTAAAAAGTTTTTAAAATAAAATGTATGAATGCGGAAATTATTTTGGTGCCCTATGAGCCTGCCTATGCTGCTGATTT
>JAYWIB010000421.1:0-2656 GCA_043789265.1 Chitinophagaceae bacterium | reverse complement strand
GCATTTTACAAACAGCTTCAGCTTCTCATTTATTTTTTGCCGTATGTTTAAAAAACCTTCGCTGTGTGCTTCGCCAATATTGGTGAACACACCAATGGATGGTTCAATTATCTTTTCAAGGTAAGCCATCTCGTCGGGCCGGGAAATACCTGCTTCAAAAATACCCAGTGTGTGCTGTGCATTCATTTGCCATACACTGAGCGGCACACCAATTTGTGAATTGTAACTTTTTGGGCTTCTTACTATTTCGTAATCCGGCTGCAGCAATTGGTACAGCCATTCTTTTACAATTGTTTTTCCATTGCTTCCGGTAATGCCTGTTACAGGTATGTGAAAATGCCTGCGGTGAAATGAAGACAGCAGGTGCAATGCCTGCAGTACATCTTTTACCTGCATAAAATTTGCATGCTCAAATTTTTCTGTAGCGGCTAACACGAATAATTCATCCACCACAAAATTTCTAACGCCTTTTGCAAAAAGTTCACCGATAAATGCGTTGCCTTTTCTTACAGGCCCGTTCAGCGAAAAAAATATGGAACTATTTGGGAACAGCATTTTCCGGCTGTCAAGCAATATATGCTCCACCGGCATATCATCTGCCTGCTGCAGCCAGTGTGCCTTTATAGTTTTCGCTATTTGAAAAATATAATACAATTGTAAATTTTAAATTTCATCAACAGGCGCACCCGGTCTTTTATGCCTGATGGAATAAACAATGGAACCACTGATGCAAACGATTATCATAAGCAGCGATACCCATACCGGTATGTGCACCCAATGGGCTACCAGCATTTTAATACCAATAAATACAAGCACAACAGCAATGCCCTGCTGCAGGTAATCGAATTTGCTGGCGGCGCCACGCAGCAAAAAAAATAAACTGCGTAATCCAAGCACTGCAAAAATATTAGAGGAATAAATAAGCATTTTTTTAGAAGGATCGGGTATAATGGAAAATACTGCCGGTATAGAATCTACTGCAAACACAATGTCTATCAGCCCAAGCATTACCACCACCATAGAGAGTTTGGTAAAATATGTTTTATTGTCTTTTTTAATGATGAACTTGCCATGTGGTTCTTCTGCCGTGGTACGCATCAATTTTTTCATCAGCTTAAACGCCCAGTTATGTGCCGGATCAAATTCTTCTTCCTCTGTGCTGCGAAACATTTTGATACCGGTATATAAAAGAAAAACACCAAACAGATACATAATCCAGTCAAACCTTGCCACCAGCTCGCTGCCCACTGCAATAAAAATAATGCGGAACACAATGGCCATTAAAATACCCAGCAGCAATACCCTTGAATAATTGTTTTGCTTTACCCCAAAAAAAGAAAAGATGATAATGAACACAAAAATGTTGTCGATAGACAATGACCACTCCAGCAGGTAAGCAGATATGTAGGAGATGGCATCGGCCTTACCCGTACCGCCATCATTTTCGTACCATATAAATCCACAAAAAGCCAGTGACAGCAGCACCCAAAAGATGGTTTGCCTAAAAGCCGTTTTAAAATCCACCACTGTGTTTTTTTTGCTGAGCAGGCCAAGGTCGGCCACCAATGCAATTACAATAACGGCACTGAAAACAATATATGTGAGTTGTGTTTTATCCATTAATTTTTATTTAATCACCGCATTTATCAAATATTTTTTTGCAGCAAGGCTGTTACAGCGTGTATTTTCTTTTGCGCCACCACTGGTATATAAAAGCAAAAAGGCACACCAGCATTACAGGAAGTGCAATATTTATTACTTGCCACATTGATTTTTGGTCGGCTACTTTCTTTACGTCCAGCAGGCGCAGGGTGTAGTCCTTTGCTTTGGCGTCCAGTATGTTTTTTTTATTGGCGAGGTACTCCGTACAGTTTAAAAAAAAGTCTTTATTGGCGTACTGAATTTTAGTATACTTGTTTACACCCATGGGCAGCGGGCCAATGGTTTCTGAAACCTGGTTCAGCACAATATCTGCATCGCTTACCACAATTATTTTTCCCGGCACGGGGCTTTCTTTTACAAAGGGTATATCGTATGCTTTAAGTGTATCCAACTGCGCCTGGCTTACCCTGTTGGCAAACATGGAGGTAAACTTACCTTCCAGCAAAACTGCTACGGGTATATTTTTTTTATTAAACTTGTTGATGTTCTCTTCTGTCTGCAAACTGTTTAGTTGTATATGTGCAGGCGTAGGTAATGTATTGCTGTTGGCAGAAGAACTAAGCAGCACCGTTTTTGTAACGCCCGCTGCTTCCACCAAATCAATGGAGTTGGCAAACTGCGCCAGCACATCAGCGCCATTTTTTACAATGGGGTGGTCAGAGCCCGGCTGCAGCAACGGAGCATAGGGCCATGGCAATAACTGCTTTTGGCTTTGCCCGCCGATGGCACCCGTTTCTACCGGAATTTTATCTGCGTGCTTATCAGCAATTAAATCTGTGTTTATTCTTACTCCATAGCGAAACAATAAATCATTCAGGTTCAGTTCACGGGCATAAGCCACCAGTTCTCCCTGCTGCAGGCTGTCTCTTTCCGCATACAGCACATCAATAAAAAATAGCAGCCGTCCTCCATTCATTACATATTGATCGAGTTTAAATTTATCATCATCTGTAAATTTTTCCACCGGCTTCACTATTACCACTGCTGCATACAC
>JAYWIB010000420.1:0-2663 GCA_043789265.1 Chitinophagaceae bacterium | reverse complement strand
GTTTTGCTGTAAAGTTTTTTTTGCCAAACAGGCTGTCGATTGTATAGCGTGGCTGTATATCTGCGGAGGGTGAGCTGATGATGCTGAAAGAAGTATATCCCATGCGGGGACCCTTCAGCATTACATTCCACTTGACCGGTGCACCAGCCTGTACGTAGCTTTTGCCTTTTACGATAATGTCTGCAGTACCCATTCTGTAAAAATTTATACTGGTGTCGTCACTCATTATCAGCCTGTCTTCTTTCCATTTTACAGGAAACTTTTTTGGTTCACCCACGGCCCATCCGCCCACATTGCTGTAGCCCGTACTGTCGTACAAAAACTTTTTTATCAAATCATACAATTCTGTTTTAGGTGACTGTGCACCAGCCGCAAAAGAGAGGACGCAAATGAATGCACAGCAGGTAAGTTTTTTCATGGTTAAATGTTTTGTGTTATAAATGTAAAAATATTTGCGGCGTTTTGCAAGAGCAAAAAATGAAAACAAAAAACCGGCACTGTAAATACCGGTTCCTTGCAATTTAAAAATAGGAGATAGATTACAATTTAATTAAGGCCGCATTTGCCTGCTGCCTCACATATTTATGCCCAGGTAATGTCAGCAGGATTGAGTGATGCAATAAAATTGCCAGCCACATTTTTTCCCTGCTTTATCATATCCTTCATTATGGCAGGGTCAAAGCTTAGTCCGCCCGGGCCGCCATTTAAAGGCGCTGCAGGCCGAAAGAAAAACATGCTGATGGGTACTTTGTCTTCAAAAGGGCTTTCTTTACCACGTATTTTAAAATACTCGTTCACTTTATCTGCAGGCACACCGTCCCGTTTCATTTTTCTTTTTACTGCATCAATATAGGTAAGGGCATCATTGTATTGCTGTGGAATTATTAAATCGTTTTTTCCCACATCATCTGTAAAGATGTCAATCGTTTTGCGGAGGATGGAAAACAGGTCAGTAAATTCTTTTTCTTCTGTTGATTTGGCGCCACTGGAAAGTAAGATTGTAAATATTTCCGTGGCGCCATTATCAATAGCCATTTGTATGCCGGCGTATTCACGTACGCCGCCATCTACAAATTGAAAATAGGGGTTGGGGTTTCCAGGTACATTTTTGTTGACCTTAATGGGTTGCATAAAAACGGGCTGACAGGCCGAGGCCATCACTGCTTTGCGGAAATGTTCAGCATTTGTAAGCTTAGTCACTTCATAGTTTTCGGCAGGTGCAGGATCTTGTGCTGTGGTAAAAACGGTTAACTCACCTGTTTGCAAACAGGTGGTGGTTAAAAATATTTTTTTGCCGGAAGAAATGATTTGTTCATAGCGGCTGTCTGTATAGTTTTTTTCTAAAAGATTCCAGAGGGGATTGGCATCAAAAATACTGGTGTTACTCAACCGGTCGCCCAGCCGCCCTTCTGTTACTATATCTGCGGTTGTTTGTTTAGTATACAATTCTTCCAGCAGTTTCATTTCGTTGATGCTTACATACGGCACCATCAGCGAACCGGTACTGGTGCCTACATAGATATCAAAATCGAGCCCCGGATATTCTTCAAACAAACGCTTTAATACGCCTACAGCAAAAGCGCCTTTTGATCCGCCACCGCTTATTACCAATGCCCTGCTCATGCTGTAATTTTTTAATTAAATGGTTCTGGCGTTTTTTTTACTTTACTTATTCTTATGCCCAGCGTATTTTGCAGCCACCAGGTATTTAAATTATAATCCCGGTGTACTGCAAGCCCAAGCACAAGTTTATTCCCCAGGTCGGCATTGATGCCGCCGCCAAACAACCGCTCTTTATTGGTGCCCCACAAATGATCGATGCTTACATGTACATTGCCCACACTGCCAAATGGTGCAGCCCTGAATGTTTTTAGTTTATACGACACTGTTGGACCAAAGGCAGCCTGTATTTTTTTCCCGGTATAATACAGATCGCCAATGATCCCACCCCTTAATTTTTTTGGTACTATGGTATACTGAGGAATAACCTGTATACCACCGATATATACGTCAGGTGCTTTTGTAAAATTTGTAACCATGCCATTGTGCAGCTTCAGGTGCATAATAAATTCTTTTGGAAACTCAGGGTCGCTTTGCGCCACAGCAGTTAATCTAATTAAAGAAAGAACAAAAACAGCAGCCAGTTTCATGTTAGTTGTTTCTGTAGTAAAAGTACTACATAGGTGCTGGAGAAACAATACCGAAAAGGTGGTATATGTTTTATAAGCATTATTAGTTATGAAGTAGCAATGCGTATTTGTATATGGTTATTTTAAATTATCAGGGGGGCATAAATTATGGTTCAATTTTAATCTACCGACGTCAGGGTTTTCAACCGCTGACGGAGTTGGAGACCTCTTAATTAATTAAGAAATGTGCTGGAAGTATGTTGTAGTGATGGTTGTTTAAAATTATGCGGATGAAAAAATATTAAATGTCTAAAGAAAAAATAAGCACTGTACTTGCAGAAACAACTATTTAAAAATAACAGTGCCCAATGTTTTGGTAAGCGCTATTTCCATTTGTTTCAGGTGCTGATGCATTTGCAGCAATACCATTTGTTCTTCAGGATTTTGCTGCTTTTCAAGGTCACGCTGGTTTTCATCCATCAGGCGTTTTATTTTTCGGAGCTTCAGGTAGTTGAGGGTGGAAAAAACTTCCTC
>JAYWIB010000419.1:0-2666 GCA_043789265.1 Chitinophagaceae bacterium | reverse complement strand
GCTTTACCAGAAAGGTTAAGGCATTGGGATGAAAGGGCAAAGATTCAGTAAATAAAAATTCAATGTCTTCTGCCGGATTAAAATCAATTTCATGCTTTCCATTCAGCACTATTTTATTCATGGCCTTTATATCATTTATTTTTGGCTGAATAAAATTTACATCGAATGTCACAGGGTCTTCTCCGCACAAGCCAAGCTGTATGGCTACATCCGTACCGTGGCCGGTGCCGGTTTTGGCAAGTGAACCATACAGCAACACTTCAATACTGTTTACCTGTTGCAGTATATTTTTTTGCTCCAGTGTTTGTAAAAATTGCAACGCCGCACGCCATGGCCCCAGCGTATGACTGCTGGATGGGCCAATGCCAATCTTAAACATATCAAAAACAGAAATGGCTTCGTGGCGCATTATAATATAATGAAGTTAAAAGTCTATCAGCCTGACATCGAAAATTAAAATAGAACCTGCTGGTATACGGGAGCTGGCCTGGCAGCCGTAGCCAAGGGATGGAGGGAGATACAAAGTTATTTCACCACCTCTTGCAATAAGTGGTATGCCTACCTGCCAGCCATATATTAATCCTGACAATGGAAATGTAGCAGTGGCTCCCGGCTGTGTTTGGTCAAAAATGCTTCCGTCCGTTAAGCTGCCTTTATAAGCAATCTTTACTGTAGAATTAATGTTTGGCTTATCCCCGCTGCCGGGAGTGGTAATGGTATAAAAAAACCCTGCAGGATGCTGTATGGCTGTAATAGATTTTGATGTAAGATAATTTTGCACTGCTGCTATTTCTGCAGCAGATGGCTGGCCGGGTACTGACTGGCAATTGCTGGCAGTATCCTTTTTTTTACAGGATACAATTAAGAGTAAAAGGGACAGAATAATTAAAAAAGTTTTTTTCATGCGTATTTGTTGTTAAATTAAAAAATGGACTATTGTGTGTTAACAGAATTATTATTATTCTTTTTTGCTTTTATTTCATTGTACAATTGTTCATTCATTTCCCACTTATACTGCATGCGGAAGAATGAATAAAAAGCAACCACCATCATTAGTGCAATGATAACCATTATAAAAGCACCCGGCGAAGTTTTGGAAATTTTCATATACCAGTCAGGAAACAATAACCACACACATACCACCAGCAGCAATACAGGCAGTGCAAACAGTAGCGCCATGGGCAGGCCACGCAGCAGCTTGCTTATAAAGGTGCTTTGTGTTTCCCGGTTCTTTTCCCAGTAGGTTAAAAATTGATTTTCCTTTTCCGTCATGGTGCCGCAAAGTTAGCCATTAAAAAACATTACCGTTTTGCCAATTGCCTAAAATCAGGTAGGTTTGTCAAACCCAAAAAAAAACAAACTGTGAAAATAGAGCAACTGATAGTTCAGCATTTGTACGCAAGTAAAAAAGTTTCCCTTCAGGGCATTGGCACACTTTACCTCAATTCTTCTGTAGCGTTACCGGGCGACAATGATAAAGATTTTGTAATGCCCGAAGGTGCCGTTACATTCGATTACAATCTCAAAGCAGAAGAAGACACTGCATTGATAAATTTTATTGTTGAAAAAACAAGAAAGATAAAACCGCTGGCTACTTCCGATTTAGAATCGTATTCGATGCTTGCCAAACAATTTTTAAATATTGGCAAACCGCTGGAGATGGACGGTGTGGGTACCATACAAAAAAATCAGGCAGGCATTTACGAATTTATACCGGGTAATTTTGTGATGCAAAAAAATGAAGAGCCACCCAAGGCATTGAAATCAAAAGCTGAGGAAACCATTTCTTTTGAATCGGAAAGCCAAAGCAGCAACAGCAAAAAAAACCTGCTGATTGTGCTGGGTTTATTGGCACTGATACTGGGCGGGCTGGGCATTTATCATTTTCTTTTTAATAACAATGCATCATCACAATCAGAGCCTGAAGCCGCTGCCACTACTGCTGCAGATACTTTAATTAATAAAGATACTGCCATTACACAGGCCGTAACCATTGACAGTGCTGCCCTTCAGCCGGTGGCCACACCGGTGGTTACCGACAGCAATCAATTTAGTATTGTAATAAAAGAATATCCTACAGCCGCAGCTGCCAGTAAAGCCATGGATAAACTTTCTTCTTACGGCCATAAGCTGGAATTGATTACGCAGGATTCCACCAATTATAAACTAACCATGCCCTTTACATATCCCCTTAGCGATACTGCCCGTGTAAGAGATTCGCTGCGGAAATTTTTTGGCGGCAGGCCTTATGTGTTTATAAAATAATCACAGTATTTATTGCAATGAATTTTTTTTATGCATTGTTTTGCATTTCTAGAGGAAGTGTGCTAAAAAAAATTTGAGTATATAGAAACTGCCGGTTATTTTTAAATCGGCAGTTAACAATAGCACCCCTCTTTCACAGTTAAATTTGTTATCTTATGAAAATATTTATTGGTTTTTTCGTTTTAGCAACTGGCATGCTTTTGTCATGCAAAAAAGATTCAGGCAGCACCAGCGAAATCCCGGCAACAGAAAACAGCCTCTTTTCCAAACTTATACTTGTTGACACTGTTTCTTCAGACACAGTTTCTATTCTTGCTTATAATTATGATGGGCAAAAAAGGCTTAGCCAGGTGCTGTTTTCGGAAGAGTACAAAACTGTGGACAGGACTGATTATAACTAT
>JAYWIB010000418.1:0-2667 GCA_043789265.1 Chitinophagaceae bacterium | reverse complement strand
TGCGGGGGTAAACAGTAAATATTCTTTACTCATATTGTCAACATCTTCCTTCGGAAATATGGCATACCCGAGGCCACGTGCCTTCATCGCATTTTTGTATTCTTCATAATTGTCAGCCAACGATTGGTTGCTGTTGTTATCAGCATCAGCAATAAACTTGCGCAGAAATAAATGCCTGCTGATAAATTTTACCAGGAAGTAAAGGCTCAGTAAAAAGGCAGCCACCATCAGTGCTAAAATAATTCCCCTGAAATCGTATACGGCAAACACATAGCGGGACGGAAATGCAGAGATGATGTGTAAGGGTTTCTGCACAATTTCCTGCTGCTGCTTTGCGCTGTCTGACAAAGGATGCACATACAGTCGGTACCAGAAAAATAATGAATCTTTGGTAGCCGACCAGAACCATGTATTGTCAAAAGATTTTTCTTTCAATGCAGGTATCAGCAACGGGTCGTAATAATTATTGCCAATATCATCCGCCACTGAAAAATAAAATTTCTCATAACATTTTTTTGTAGTGTCCACAGTTGCATTGATTGCATCGGGTATAATGCGGTCGTTGTAGATGGTATATACGCCCTGCCTGTATTGCAGCCAGTCAGCGTATGCAGCAGGTGGATGAAGTGTCTGTCTTTTTTGTGCAAATAAAAATTTTTGCAATGCTCTTTCTTTAAGGCTCATGGCGAGGTATAGCTGTTGCTTTTTTACCGTCTGCGTTATTTCCTGGTTGTGTGCATACCAGGTATATATGCCTGCTGGCAGTACCGACACACACACCAGCAGCAACGTGCCAAAAAGGCCGTACATAGAAACATAATCTACCGATGATTTATAAATGATGCGGAAGGTACCCGGCGGCAGCAGGAGTACTGCACACAAAAAAATAAAAAACAAACTTTCAAAAACAAGAAATATATACTGTACCGGATAATCTGCCGAAGCCGAATAATAATAAACCAGTAAGGCCGACAGCGGCTGCACTAAAATAACGGCCCATGCTTTTGTATGCCGGAATTTTTTGCCTGCAGCCTGGCTGCTGTAATAGTTGTCTTTTTTTACCCTGAAGTTGATGATGAACAATCCTGAAAAAATATTTACCGGCAATAAAAGTATCAGCAGCAGGATAGCGTAATTATTTCCTTCAAAACTTTTTGATGAGATGAGCATGATTACCTGCAGCACCAGGTAAGTAAGTAAAAAAAAGATGCTGAGTAAATAAAATGGCACCGCCCTTGCTTTTGGTATCAGCCACCGCAAAAAAAACATCGGGTCATACAAAGTTTTATTGCGCAGGTGTTTTCTTCTGAACACTACCAGCCACAGCAGCATACTGCTGGCAAAACTGATAAGATAGAACACCATCGAAAAAGTAAGTATCCGCATGTTTACCGGTACAATGTATCCTTTATCATAAAATGTAACAAGGTGATAAGGAATGGATGCAATGGGCCTGATGTACATAGCCGTGGTATTGCCATACAAATGCATGCGGTTAAAATATGCTGCCTGCCTGCTTTTGATGGCTTCAGTAAGCGGACGGGAGGGGCTGGTTTTTTCAATGAAATTTTCTTTCAGATTGCGGCTCATATCTGTATGCAGCATTACCTTGCCATTGTTATCAATAATGCAAAATCCATAACCTGGTGGCAGAATGGTTTGTACAGCAGAGTGCAGTTGTGCCGACATGGCTGCTATGGAACCATTGCCCAGTAAGCTTTTCATGCTGATGATAACATTAAAGTCACCGTTCGTCCAGCTATTAACCGGTTCAAAACCACACCTGCCCTGCGGATAACCCGGCACGGCATAGCCTTCATTGTTTTGCAAAATTTGAAAATAACTACGTGCCGCTACATTTGTAAATACCGGTGCAGCATCATCTATCTGTCCTTTTAAATGCTGGTCTCCATCTTTATCTATCCAGCTTATACGGTTGAAATTGTAATACAGGCCGGCTTTGTTTTGCTGCTGTTGAAAATACCTGTTGATGATGCCGGATACATTGTAATTTTTGTGTGTGCCCATCTGCCGCCCGGCGGTGGTATCCATATTGTTTTTTACAATGCTGTCTATTGTTTTTAGCTGAAGAAAAGCACTGGTTAATTCATGGGTAAAACTGCTGTCAATGTCATGAGACAGATTGCCCAGGTTTTTTTCTGTTCTTATATCTGCCGCCCAAAGCAGCAGCACCTGTATGATGATGATGGTAAGAACAGCAGCACCGGTAAACAACGACAGCACGCCAAAAATAAAATCGGTATACTTTATATGTTCCTCTTTGCCCATCAGGTAAAATTTTAAAATGGGCAGCAGCATTATTACCAGCAGCAATGCTATTACCAGCGGGTAAATAAAAGTAACCGGCACTTCGTGCAGTTTGCTGAAATATTCATCTGCCCTTACAAAGCCGCATAGCTGCATTTCCTGCGTGCCCAGCTTAAAGGGATAGTAAAACATTTTATAAGGAATGCCCCGCAGGTTAATTTCTTTAATACCTGCAAAAAGCGATGGCGTGCCTGCTGCAATCAGTGTGTCTTCGTGTATGCCGGGGTGTATGGGCAGCGCAGAATCTTTATAAATAAGTCCTGCACTTTTACTGATGAGTAAGTAAGATTCAAACACTTCTTTTTTTTGCGATACCAGCAGCGGCTGCATAAAATCCTG
>JAYWIB010000417.1:0-9437 GCA_043789265.1 Chitinophagaceae bacterium | reverse complement strand
TAATCACCTCTTCATACAGCAATGCCTCCTGCACATTTACCAATGGGGTAATTGTAAGCTTTGCTGTAGAATCGTTGCTGAAAATATTTTTTAAAGGTTGGGTAATGTAGTTAGCCCCATGTGTGAGCGACCCTCCCAAATGACCTGTAAGCGCTATCAGAATAAATAGTACTGCACCCAATAGTTTTTTACTCAAAGGCAAATTAATTTGTAGTTCCTTCAGGTACAATAACAATGAAGCAAGTAATGTGCACAGCGCCAGCCAAAAATGCCACTGTACGGTGCTTTCGTCATACTCATCTGTAAGAGAAAGCATATAGCCGGTAATACACGAAAGCACCGCCGTAACTATACCGCATAAATAAACTATTTTAATTGCAGGGTTTAAAAAGTGATATTTTTCTTTATAACCAAGGCATTGAAGGAGTAATGCCAACAGTAAAATTCCAATGGGCAGGTGCACAAGCAATGGATGAAAATGCCCAACAAATTCAGTGAAAGAAAGCAGCATCAGGGAAAGCAGGTTTTTATATTAATTACTTTTTTTAATGACTTGTAAAATATGAAAGGTTGATTTATACATTTAAATACCTTTTTTTAAAAAGCTGCATCATGTAAACATTGATGTCCCATTGATTGGCCACAGGCTGTTTTGTATAGGGCAGTGAAGGCATATAATCCGCAGGGCCAAATTCAGTAAGCACAGTAAGTACTTGCCCCGATTGTTTTTTTTGAGCTACTATTTTATCCCACCAGCTAAAATGAGCATTGGCCGCAGCCTGCCATTCCGGGGCACGGGGGTCATTTACCTGCGGGCCCTGTGCATGGCCAATGCGTGCATGTATATGATCGGTATGCTGTATTGCCAATTGAAGTGTATCTGCCTGATCTTCTAAAAGACTTTCGCTCACATTACACCAGTGCGATACATCAAAAGTGATCCTTAAGGCTGGTATAGTTTCAAAAAAAATTTTGGCTACGGGTGCAGCATACAACATTCTTGAACGATGCGTTTCGTGGTAAATATTTACGCCTGATTGCTTAGCAAGAAAAAGTGTATAGTTTATGATGGCTTTATTTTCTTCATAAGAAAAATAATCTTTTCCAGAATGGCAATTGATGTATAGAGGCTTTTGAACATTATTGTACACGGCTGCTTCCGTCATTTTTTTAAAGTCATCCAAATGGGTTTTAAAATTACTGCTGTTACCTGCAGATAAAAAACCCACTTCTAATGAATGTTTTTTTAAGGCATCAAACAATTCAGCCTGTTTTTCTTTTTCGCCGGGCCACCAGATTTCAATGCCATCGTAGCCTTCCCGTTTTACTTGAGTACAGTATTCTTCAATGCTGCCATTGAAGCCCCAGTTGGTTGCCAGCATTTTTAATTGAAAGTTGCTATTCATTTTTTCTTGTGGTATAATGGATGAAAACCCAGCCAAAGGGCTAATCAGTGCAGCCGTGGTAGTAGAGGCGGTTCTTATAAAATTTCTTCGTTTCAATAAAAATTATTTAATTTTTTATGGTAAGTTAAAGTGCCTAAGCAATAATTTGTTCTATTACTTTGCCACGGGTATCTGTAAGCCTGAATGGCCTGCCCTGAAAATCATAAATTAATTTTTCGTGGTTAAATCCTAACTGATTTAAAATAGTAGCCTGCACATCAAAAGGCTCTGCCTTACCACTTATTGCGCTGTATCCTATTTCATCCGTTTCGCCATAAGTGTAGCCTTTTTTTATTCCACCCCCAGCCATCCACATGGTAAATGCTTCTGTATGATGATCTCTGCCTATGAAAGGATTTTTTTTGCCTTCCCTGTTTTCCATCATGGGTGTTCTTCCAAATTCGCCACCCCATACTACCAATGTTTCTTCCAGCAGGCCCCGTTGTTTTAAATCAAGAATCAGGGCAGTGATACTCTTATCTACCTCCCTGCATTTATTAATAAATCCAATATCAATGGCAAGGCTTTCTTCTGTACCATGGCTATCCCAGCCCCAATCAAATAACTGCACAAACCTTACTCCTTTCTCTACCAGTTTTCTTGCAAGCAGCACATTGTTGGCAAAGCATCCGGTACCAGGTTTTGTACCATACATTTTATGCACATAATCGGGTTCGTCCTGTATGTTCATTACTTCAGGAGCAGATATCTGCATCTTAAAAGCCATCTCATATTGTGAGATACGGGAAAGTATTTCCGGATCGTTGTAAGCTTTATATTCTTCAGCATTTACTTTATTAATGGCATCTATAGAGGCTTTTCGCAAATCTCTGTTGATACCTGCCGGGTCATTGATAAATAATACCGGATCGCCTTCGCTTCTGCACTGCACACCTTGGTAAACACTTGGCAAAAAACCACTACCCCACACACTTTTACCAGCATCCGGGTTTTTGCCACCGCTGGTAAGCACTACAAATCCCGGCAGGTTTTGATTTTCAGTACCGAGGCCGTAAGTAACCCACGAACCCAGGCTGGGCCTGCCCAGGCGGCCTGATCCCGTATGTACCATTAGCTGTGCAGGTCCGTGATTAAACTGATCGGTACTCACTGCTTTTAAAAAACTTATTTCATCTACAATTCCCGAAAGGTGGGGCATGTGTTCGCTTACATAGGCTCCGCATTGTCCATATTTTTGAAACTTAGCCTGAGGGCCTAGCATTTTTGGCACTCCCCTGATGAATGCAAAACGCTTGCCTTCCAGCAATGACGGGGGGCAATCTTGTCCATTCATTTTAAGTAGCTCCGGCTTATAATCAAACAATTCTAATTGAGATGGAGCACCCGCCATGTGGAGATAAATTACACTCTTAGCCTTACCGGCATAATGCGGAAGCCTGGGCATTAAAGGATGTGCAGGATCAAAATCTACGGTTGTTTTTGGGGAAGAATTACTGCCACAGCTTGCAAGGAATGTTCCCAGCGCCAGTGAACCTAAGCCCATGGCACTTTCTTTTATAAAATGCCTTCGGGATTGCATACGAATTACCGCCTCTTCTGCCTCTTTTACCAGGCGTTGATTGTGCAGGTTATGTTGAGTCATATACTTTTAAATTTTTTTATCACAATTATTTTAAACTCCGCCCGGTTTAATTCTTTGTGAGCACTTCGTCTAAATTGAGCAGGGCATTGGCTACCACAGTGAGCGCTGCAGTATGTGGATTGGCATATTCTTCCATGCCTGTCATTATCTTTTTAAGTTGTAAAGAATCATTTTTATATTGAGTAAATGCCTGGTTGTATAATGCTAACAATGGTTGTAGCTTTTGTGAAGTAATCAATTTGGATGTTGCCATTAAATAACCATTACTTATCTGTTGCTGTGCCTGTACCACCCCGGGGCTTTGCATACGGATAGCAAAAAATCTTGAAAGATCTATATAAGCAGAATCATTTAAAGTAGTAAGTGCCTGCAGCGGAGTATTGGTTCTAATTCTTCTTACGGTACACACTTCCCTGGATACGCCATCAAAAGTGAGCATGGATGGATAGGCCGCCGACCTTTTCCAATAAGTATACAATGCACGCCTGTATCTTTCATCGCCTTCGCTAATGGTCCATTGTCCTCCATTCCATGGAGAGAGCCATACACCTTCGGGCTGATATGGATATACGCCGGAGCCATACATTTTTTTATTAAGCTTACCACTTATAAATAAAGCCTGATCCCTTATTTGCTCAGCCGATAAGCGAACCCTTGCTCCTCTTGCATATAATTTATTATAAGGATCTTTTTGCAATGCTTCTGGTGAAATTTTAGAGTCCTGCTGGTAAGTTTTACTCATCACTATTTTTCTTACAAGTTGTTTGGTACTCCAATTGTCCTTATGCATAAATTGATAACTCAGCCAATCCAGCAAAGCCTGTTGTTCAGGAGGGCTGCCCTGCGTGCCCATATCTTCTATGGTTTCTACCAGGCCTGTACCAAACAATTGCTCCCATACACGGTTTACCATAGTACGTGCGGTAAGTGGATTGTTTTTATCAGTAAGCCAGCGAGCCAGTCCCAACCGGTTCCGTGGTGTATTTGCAGGAAAAGAATTTAATGAGTGAGGCACATCTGGTGCTACCTCCGCTCCTTTTACCAGCCAGTTACCTCTTTCAAATATGTTGGATGCCCGATGCATAAAGCCAGGATTTTCTACCATTACAGGTGTGGAAGTTGCATCCGCATTTAGTAACGCCCAATACTTTTTCTTTACGTCTTTATAGCCAGGTATTTTTTTACCGGACAGCTCTTCTGTAAAATAAAACCAGGAAAACATCGCACCATTGTAGTCAGGTTCAGGTAATTGATGGTTGGTATAATTAAAATAAACATCATGCAAGCCTGCGGTAGTTTCAATATCTGCCTCTAGCATAGTCCAGCCTTTTTTGGTGACAGGTAATGGTATTGCGCCAATTATTTTACCGCTTGCATTGTTTAATGTAATGTTTAAAATACCTCCCGGCTTTGATGCCTGGTACCGAATAATAAGTTTATTGCTATTGTTTTGAAAGTTTACTTTCTTTAACCGGCAAATAGCATTGTTACGCATTGCAAGCCATTTAGTATCGCTCAGGTCAGCATTTATAAAGCTGTCGCAGGAAATGGAATTGTAAGAAGGCTGCCATGTTTTAAGAAAAGAATACACTTCCGCTGCTTTGCCGGACGAAGCATTTTTGCTTAACCAATTTTTTACAAAAATCAGATCCTGCTGCAGGCTATCATTAAAAATGCGCAGGAGTGGGTAATCTTCATAACTATCTTCATCCCGTGTGTTGTTAAAAAAAGCAAGAAACTTATAATATTCTTCATGCTTAAATGGATCGTACGGATGGCTATGGCATTGCACACAACCAAAAGTAGTACCCATTAAAGCCTGCCAGGTAGTATTTACCCTGTCCATTACAGCAGATGTTCTAAACTCTTCGTTATCGGTGCCTCCTTCATCATTGGTCATTGTATTGCGGTGAAATGCAGTAGCAATATAATCATCATCTGAAGCATTGGGTAAAAGGTCTCCTGCTATTTGTTCTACCAAAAATTGATCATACTTTTTATCTTCATTAAAAGCCTTTATCAGCCAGTCACGATACTTCCATATACTTCTGCTATCGTCTCTTTCATACCCTTTGGTATCGGCGTAGCGTGCCAAATCCATCCATGTGGCCGTCCATCTTTCGCCATATTGTGGCAGGGCCAATAATGAGTCTACAAGTGAAGTGTATGCCTGTGTGCTGCTATCGTTTAAAAATTTTTGGGCTAAATTATCAGGAGCAGGCAGGCCGGTTATATCCAGGCTTACCCTGCGGAGTAGTGTGGGTTTATCTGCCTGTGGCGATGGGGGTAGCTTTACTGCTTTTAGTTTTTCTTCTATAAAATTATCTATCGGATTACCAGCCCACAGGCTGTTTGTTTTTATCAATCCAAAAAATTTTGAAGGTGAGGGTACAGGTACATTTTTAACAGGAACGTATGCCCAGTGTTCGCCCCAGATTGCTCCCTGCTTTATCCAATCAGTAAGCAATTGTTTTTCAGGTTCTGTAAGTGGGTCGTGCTTGTAAGGCATCCGCTCTTCAGGATCGTTGTGATTGATACGTTTTATAAGTTCGCTATTTTGCGGATCACCGGGTATTATCGCATATTTACCAGAAGCTGTTTTTGCCAGTGCCTCGTCTCTAAACAATAAACTGAACCCACCCTTAGCCTTTACCCCACCATGGCAACTAATACATTTATTATTAATCAGGGGTTTTACCTGTGTGCTAAAATCTACTTTATCGTGATGGGTAAAAAATAAAAAGCAGGCTACAATTACTCCAAGTAAAATGGGAACTTTAATAGTTTTCCGCCGAAAGAACTTCCACATAATAGCTTTTAGTTTTTTGGAATTTATAGACTTTTAAAAAATGTTTTTTCAATCGCTTTTAAAAGTACATACTTATCTCCTATTTTTATTCATGCAATACATTTTTTAAAATGTTACAACAAAATAATGGCGACATTTTAATTAACAATTAGGTTCTTCACCATAGTTCTTAGGGAATCCATTTTTTTTGATTAATCAAAATATCAGGCTCCGAAATAGAGACCACCATTAACTATATAAAATTTATCAGTTATTAAGTAATGGCTTGCTCATGGTTATAGAAGCAAGATAGACTCTTACAATAGCCCTTATTCCCTCAGGGCAAATCCATAAAAATAATTTTTAAGCCAAGGGCTGATGTTACTATAAAATGCAACAATGATCTTGTACTCTACACGCCGAAGGGGTAACCCTCTTATTTAACCGCCAACGGGGCTGATAGCCGCCGTTGGGGTTAACCCATCGCCCTCTGCAATTGCAAACCCTCACGGCGGTGGGGCTTAGCTTAATAACATTGCCCTTTGGGCTTAATGAAGGCTTCAAATATTTTAATGCGTTTGCCTTGCCCCCCGGCTGTCAATCAGACATCATTCCGTCAATAACCCCTATTTTTGTGCCCTTAATTTTATGATGGAAGCATTCGTTGAACATACTGTAAATACCCATGATGAAACAAGGCAGGGCGAAGCCTTTGCTGCTGCTGACAGCAACAATTATCAAAAGTATTTTTATATAGAAAGTTATGGCTGTGCCATGAATTTTGCCGACAGCGAAGTGGTGGCTTCCATTTTACAGCACAATGGGTTTGGTGCCACCAAAGATGTAACCGTTGCTGATTTAATTTTTGTAAACACCTGCTCTATCCGGGAAAAAGCCGAGATAACAGTAAGAAAAAGACTCACAGAATTCAGGAGCCTGAAACGCTTAAATCCAGGGCTGCTGGTAGGTGTGCTGGGCTGCATGGCTGAAAGATTAAAAGAAAAATTTTTACAGGAAGAAAAACTGGTAGACATAGTGGTGGGGCCGGATGCGTACCGTTCCTTACCTGCCCTTATTGAAGAAGCAGAAACAGGCCAAAAGGGCATCAACGTTTTACTGAGCAGGGAAGAAACCTATGCAGATATTTCGCCGGTACGGCTGAACAGCAATGGTGTAAATGCTTTTGTGAGCATTATGAGGGGCTGCAACAATATGTGTTCTTTTTGTGTGGTGCCATTTACAAGAGGCAGGGAACGCAGCAGGGATGCACACAGTATTATTCAGGAATGCCGTGAATTGTTTAATACCGGCTACAGAGAAGTGACGTTGCTTGGGCAAAATGTAGACAGCTATTACTGGCATGATGAAGCAGCCGGCCAGCCTGTAACGTTTGCCATGCTGCTGCAAAATGTGGCGCTTATTGATCCATTGTTGAGGGTGAGGTTTTCCACTTCTCACCCAAAAGATATTACAGACGAAGTATTGTTTACTATTGCACGCCATCAAAATATTTGCAATTATATTCACTTGCCTGTGCAGAGCGGCAGCAGCAGAATACTGCAACTGATGAACCGCACGTACACACGGGAATGGTACATTGCCAAAGTAAACCGCATACGCCAAATAATTCCTGATTGCGGATTGTCAACCGATATGATTACCGGATTTTGTACCGAAACGGAAGAGGATCACCAGCAATCGCTGAGCCTGATGGACTATTGCCGCTACGATTTGGCATACATGTATTTTTACAGCGAAAGGCCCGGAACCCTTGCTGCCAGGCGCTTTAAAGATGACATACCAGAGCCTGTAAAAAAAAGAAGGCTGCAGGAAATGATTGACCTCCACCGGATACATTCCTTACAAAGTATGCAGCGTGAAGTGGGTAAAACATTTAAAGTACTTGCTGAAGGCGCATCCAAAAAAAATGAACACGAATTGTACGGAAGAAATGATCAGAACAAGGTAATTGTTTTCCCAAAGCAGGGATATAAAAAAGGCGACTATGTTTATGTAAAAGTACAGCGCTGCACAGCGGGTACATTAATAGGCATTCCGGCTGAAGCAGAAACGGCAGTATTGAGGTTTAAGGTTAAAAGTTAAAAGTTTGAAGTGTGAGGTGTAAGGTTTGAAGTATTGAGTATTGAGCATTGAGCATTTAAAATTGAAAATTGAGCATTGAATATTGAACATTGAAAGTTGGTATTGATCCTCAGCATCCAACACCAATTCAGATAAATTGAAAGCATTTACAATAATAATAAACTAAGTCCCCCAGCAGGGGCAGTGGTGTATGGATTTACAAAGTTTAAAAAACCGCTTCGGCATTATCGGCAATTCGCCGGCGCTTAACCATGCGCTGCATGTGGCAGCACAGGTGGCCAATACAGATTTGAGTGTACTTATCAATGGAGAAAGTGGTGTGGGCAAAGAAGTGTTTTCGCAAATCATTCATGCATTGAGTGCAAGAAAACACAATTCTTTTATTGCCGTTAACTGCGGTGCCATACCTGAAGGCACCATTGATTCAGAACTGTTCGGACATGAAAAAGGATCCTTTACCGGGGCAGTAGACAGCCGCAAAGGATATTTTGAAACAGTAAACGGCGGCACTATTTTTCTGGATGAAATTGGTGAGCTGCCGCTGGGCACACAGGCCCGCCTGCTGCGTGTGCTGGAAACTGGCGAGTACATCCGTGTGGGCAGCAGTAAAGTGCAAAAAACAGATGTACGGGTAATAGCAGCTACCAACAAAGAGCTGCTGGAATTTACCCAGTCCGGAAGGTTCAGGGAAGATTTGTACTACCGCTTAAACACAGTACCCATAAGGGTTCCATCACTAAGGGATCGCAAGGATGATATACCATTGCTGTTTAGAAAATTTGCTGCTGATTTTTCTGACCGCTATAAATCTGCCATTATTCAATTGGACGAAGATGCCAAAGCAATGCTGATGAATTATCCCTGGCCGGGCAATGTAAGAGAACTGAAAAATATAGCGGAACAAATTTCTGTATTGTCAAAAGATAAAAATATTTCTGCAAGAGAATTGCAGCAGTTTTTGCCTGAAAATAATTTTAACCGCCTGCCGGTACTTGCCGGTGGAAAAGGCGCATTGAGCCAGCAGGAGTTTGCCAATGAAAGGGAAATATTGTACAAGTTGTTTTTTGACATGAAAAAGGATGTAAATGAACTTAAAAAAATGTTCTTCGACATTTTGCAGAACCCGGGTATGGCGCAGCACATGCCCGTATACAACAGCCACGAGAATAGTATGCCTGAAATAAAAACAGGATTGAATGCAAACAATTACAATTCACCGAATCAGCAACCAGTTTTTATCAACCAAAATGGAGAGGACATTCAGCAGCCTGAAGCTGTAGAAGAATCGCTGAGTATCGTAGATAAAGAAAAAGAACTGATAATAAAAGCGCTAAAAAAACACCGGGGCAAACGCAAGGATGCATCCTCCGACCTGGGCATCAGCGAAAGAACATTGTACAGAAAATTAAAGGAATATGATATTGAGGATTTGTAGTGAATGGTGAGTGGTGAGTGGGCAATGGTCAATGATCAATTTTCAATTTTCAATTTTCAATTT
>JAYWIB010000416.1:0-2675 GCA_043789265.1 Chitinophagaceae bacterium | reverse complement strand
GGCACTTTGTATGATGTGGGTGCAGATGAAGGACTTGCTGCTTCGCCTGGTTCAGATAAAATAGGGCCTGTAATTTCTTTTACAGATTTATCCAATGTTGGATGCAGTAACAATATAAGTTTATCCGGTGTTTCCATTATAGATGCAGGCGGTATTGCCACAGGCGCTAATTTGCCCCGGCTGTATTTTAAAAAAGGCTATTCTTTTGATCCCAGTAGTACCATTGCTACTTCTAATAACAACCTCTCTACAGGATGGAAATACATAGTGGCTACAGGAAGCGGACCTTACAATTTTGCAATAGATTTTTCATTACTGCCTGGTGGTTTTAATGTGGGTGATACCATTTATTATTTTGTAGCTGCGCAGGATGTATCGGGCAATGTATCTGCCACGTATGCTTCTATAAATGCCTGCCCCCCTACAGTACAATTTGCAAGTCCGCAAACAGCTACTCCCAATACTGTGTTTAAAAGTTTTGTTTACCAGGCATCTTATTCCGGTGCATATAATATACCTGCAAATTTTACAACGCTTACCGGTTCTACCGGTCTATTCCAGGCAATTAATAAAGGATATGTTACAGGCAATATAACTGTTACAGTAAGTGCAGATGTAGTGGAACCGGGTACCAATGCATTGAATCAATGGACAGAATATAATACAATAGGATGCAGTGTTATCGTAAGCCCTTCTTTTACACTTACCGTTCAATCGGATGGTGCGGTAAGAACTTTTACCGGAACTAATATTTCTCCTGGTATTACAGGGCCCCTTATTAAAATAAATGGTGCCGACAGGATAACATTTAATGGTGGTATTGGAACGCAGCGTAATCTACGTTTTAGAAATACTCATACTACAGCAGATAGTTGCGCCGCTGTTTTTTTCCTGAATAATAGCGCTCAAAACATCTCTATACAAAACTGCGACATTCAAGCAAACGGAACTGGGGATGGTATTTCTGGATTTCCGGTAACACCTGTAAGTGCTGGTGTTTATATAGGTAGTACCGGTAGTAACAACAATATTGTTATAGATTCAAACGACATTCACAATGCTATTTCTGGTACCACAGGTAATATACGATATGGAATTTATTCAGCCGCAAGTGTAAATACCTCATTAACTATAAGAGCTAACAATTTATATAACATCAACAACAAAGCCATTGTTTACGGAACAACGTTTGCCAGCGGGCAGGTAATTACAGGCAATAGTATTTATTATAACAATGCAGCAGGTACCGTTAATAGTACATTCACAGGAGTTGAATTATTGTATACAAGTGCTTCGGGACATACGATAGACAATAATTATATTGGAGGGCAGTCTGCCAATGGAGGCATTGCAGGCTCTGCATGGACACAGAGCGGCATTACTATTTTTACTGGTATCAATCTTACAAGTAGTGCAGGCACACAAACTTCTTTAACTGGAAATGTAATACGGAATATAAATTTTACAACCATTACAGGCACGGCTTTCACAGGTATCAGTTTTACAGGGAATGTACTTTGTGAAAAAGATACAATAGGGCATGATACAAATAGCAGTTTGGGAATAACAATCAACGGAGTTTCTGCAACAAATGCCAGTAGTAATTATTGCATCCTTGCTTCCGGGGCGGCTACTAATACTACAGCAACTATAAGAAAAAATGTAATCAAATATATTACACACAATACTACCAGCACAAGTTTTGTATCACGACTTTATGGAATCTATACATTTTCTTATCCTGCAAGTTCAACTATTAAGATTGATACCAATGTAATAAGCACACTTTCATCAACTACAAAAGTGGCAGGCAATAATCTTTTATCATCCAGCAGTAATCTTTCAATAAGTACTGTTACAGGAATTTTAGTAAATTCTTCTAACGGCACTTTTACTGTTAACAATAATAACATATCAGGTCTTGGTATTACAGGAACCAGTACTACACAATATCCCGGCGTAGTGGGAATTGCAAATGACCTTGCTTGTACAAATACTATTTACAATAATAAAATTGCCAATCTCACCAATAGTATTGCAGGAACTGCTGGTAATCCTTCGGGCATTATGGGTATGCGTTTCGTGGATGGAAATAATACTGTGTATAACAATTTTATCAGCGTGACGAATGGCAGCAACAATAATGCTTGTCGGCTGGTAGGGATATATGTTCATTATTTAGCCCCAAGAACTACTAATTCTTATCACAATACGGTTTACGTTGATGGAAATAATGGCTTAGGCATAACTGCTGCCGTATTATCTGCTGGCTATGCAATTGGCAGCTCTAATGGAACGCATAATGTTCAAAACAATATTTTTTACAATACCCGTACCGGCGGCACCGGCACCGGAGGTTTAAGGCATTACAGTATAGTAATCAATGCTTCCTCACTTCCAACACTTACTTCTAATTATAACAATATAACTGCACAGGATCCAAATGCTGTGGGGTATTATAATGCTAACGATTATTCATTTGTGAATTGGAAACTTGCACCCGTAAGCAAGGATTTAAACTCCACAACAGTTACTCCAATCTTTAAAGACTCCAGCCTTACAGCTCCTGATCTTCATTTGGATTCTGCCACCAATTGCAATTTGGTTGATAAAGGAACAAACCTGGGTATTTTAAAAGATATTGATGAGGATACCAGGAAAATTTCGGTACCGCC
>JAYWIB010000415.1:0-2675 GCA_043789265.1 Chitinophagaceae bacterium | reverse complement strand
TAATGAAAAATTATACAGGTGCCGATTATATTTTTTACCTGCCCGCAGATAGTAAAAAAAATGCGGCGCAATTGCTCGATGTACTGCAGCCCACCATGATATGCTGGGTAAAGTATGAGTTTTGGTTTTATTATTTAACTGAATGCCGCCAAAGAAATATACCGTTGCTGATGGTGTCGGGTCTGTTCCGCCAGGAGCAGCCATTTTTTAAATGGTATGGTTTGCTTTGGAAAAAAATGCTGGATTGCTTTACGCATATTTTTGTACAAAATGAAGAGTCAAAAGAATTGCTTGCTGAAATAAATATCAGCCTGCAGGTAAGTGTGGCAGGCGATACACGGTTTGACAGGGTAATAGCCATTGCAGATAAATTTGAAGCCCTGCCGCTGGTAGAAAAATTTTGCAGCAGCAGCAAAGTAATTGTGGCAGGCAGCACATGGGAAGAAGATGAAACAGAATTAACGCATTATGTAAAAGCAAATCCGCAACTGAAATTTATTATTGCACCGCATGAGATACATAAAGAAAATCTGGCGGATGTAAAAAAAGAATTTCCTCAATCCGTATTTTACTCAGCACTTGCCGCCGATGCGCCGGTAAAAAAAGACACCCATGTATTAATCATTGACAACATCGGTATGCTCAGCAGGCTGTATCATTATGCGGATATAACCTTTGTGGGCGGCGGCTTTGGCAGTGATGGAGTTCACAATGTGCTGGAACCTGCGGTCTATGGCAAGCCGGTAATTTGTGGCCCGTGTCATACAAAATTTGCAGAGGCGGTGGAACTGGTGGAGTGCGGCGCAGGCATTACCATAAGCAATGCGCTGGAACTGGAAAAAGTATTGACTGAATTATGGCAGGATGAAAAACTGCTGAAGCAAAAATGTAACGCAGCGAGAGAATTTGTATATGCAAAAGCAGGCGCCACAAAAAAAATAATGGATTACATTCAGGCAAACCGTCTTTTAACCAACTGATCAAACTGTATAACAGCAGCCTCACTGTCTTTCCAGCCGAGTTTTGTTTTTAGTTCCCGTCTTATCCAGTATTCTGCTTCGGGCCAGATGGAAAAACTGTTGATGGTTTTTATGCTGCGTTCGTACATGGCTTCGTCTCCACGAAACAATTCATTGATGTATAAAAAACGATCGTTAACACCAATTGCTTTTCTTAAATCTTTAACCGGCGTGTCGGTAAGTTTTTCACTCAGTTCAGTTTTTGTTTCTTTTAAAATATCATTTACCGAATTGAGCTGCCGGGGCATGGCATCATTTATTTCTTTACCTGCCGCAGGTTTATCTTTTTTTGGCAGGGTGGGTATTTCATCACCACCCATGTCGAACAATAACTGCGGTTTGCTTTTAGCGCTGCTGTGTTGCATTACGGCAGCATTTCTTTTTATTTCTTCCAGTTCGGCCTCCACTGCTGCTTCATCTACCTGCAGCACTTCTATAATTTTTTCTTCGGCGGCAGGTGCCGGCTTTTTTGCAGCAGCATTTTCAGGAGAAGCATCCTGTACTATGTTTGGTGGCATGGCAATGGAGACCGGGCTGGCAGCCGCCGCAGGTGCATTGGCCTGCAGGTGTGCCAGTTCATGCTGCAGCATTTGCGCTGTTAGCATCAGTTGCCGGGCAGATGCCCCGCTGCTGTATTGCTCCTGTAATTTTTGTAAAATGGTGCCTACCCTTTCCATAAAAAAATTGGTATTTTCAGATTATGCAGCGGCTCCAATTTTGTTTTGAGCAAATGGTACAAAACGACAATCTTTGCAACCGCAGCAATAAAGTTACAAACAGATTTTAAAAACAACGTTTTAATGTTTATAGAACCAAATTTTTCAGGGGAAAAAAGGGGATGGATAGAAGTGATTTGCGGCAGCATGTTCAGCGGCAAAACAGAAGAATTGATTCGCCGCCTGAAAAGAGTGAAAATTGCCAATCAAAAAGTAGAAATATTTAAACCTGCCATTGATGTACGGTATGATGTGCAAAAAATTGTAAGTC
The DNA here is from genome assembly GCA_043789265.1 of Chitinophagaceae bacterium. GTDB lineage: Bacteria > Bacteroidota > Bacteroidia > Chitinophagales > Chitinophagaceae > Ferruginibacter. Next base: position 669 of record JAYWIB010000415.1, on the reverse strand, counting down.
ATGATACCAATGTAATTCATTCCACACCGGTAGAAAATTCACAGGCCATTTTGCTGCTGGCGCAGGATGTGGATGTGGTGGGCATAGACGAGGCGCAATTTTTTGATGCAGGCATTACAGGTGTATGTGAGCAGCTTGCCCTCAGAGGCATCAGGGTAATTGTAGCCGGACTGGATATGGATTTTTCGGGAAAGCCTTTTGGCCAAATGCCCAACCTGCTGGCCATTGCAGACTACATCACCAAACTGCACGCCATCTGTGTGCAATGCGGCAGTATTGCCAATAACAGCTACCGCAAAACAGCCGATGAAGGACAGATACTGGTGGGAGAACAGGATGTATATGAACCCCGGTGCCGGGTGTGTTATCACAGAAGGGAGTAAGATTTAACCAATGATTTCTGTAAAATAATTTTACAAATCAATTTGTTTTATTCCGGTTTTGCAAAAGTTATTGGTTGAATGCGGTATGCGTTTACAGGTTTGCCATTTTGAAAAGCAGGTATCCATGCCGGAGATTGGCGAATTACTCTCAATGCTTCTTCATCCAAAATAAATTCAACAGATTTTTTTAAATAAATAGCTGCAGTGTTACCGAGGGTATTTACCATAAAATACACCAGTACCATTCCTCCCCTGGTGCCATCCGCAACACTTCCATTTATATTGC
>JAYWIB010000414.1:0-2684 GCA_043789265.1 Chitinophagaceae bacterium | reverse complement strand
TTGCTTTTGCAAAAGATAAAATGTATGCAATAGCCGCTGCTGCATCTGCAAAGCATGCAAGGAGTGAAGCCTTTGCAAAATTGCACGACGAAGTGGTGGTATACCTTGGTACCGATTTGGCTGACGAGGATAAAAGGCTCATTGGTCACTATGTGGGAGAGTTGCAATACAATGTGGTAAGGGATATGATCCTGAATGAAAGAAAACGTTTGGATGGGCGGGGTACAGAAGATATCCGTCAACTGAGCATGGAAACCAATACACTTCCAACTCCCCATGGTTCTGCTTTATTTACAAGAGGCGAAACACAATCTCTTACTACGGTTACCTTCGGTACTCCCTTAGATGAATTGCTGGTGGAGAGTGCGTTTAAATCTGATTATACCAAATTCATTTTGCACTATAATTTTCCTCCCTTTTCTACTGGAGAAGTAAAAATGATGAGAGGTGTGGGACGCAGGGAAGTGGGTCATGGTAACCTGGCCATGCGTTCTTTAAAACAAATGATGCCTGACAAAGATTATGCCTATACAGTGAGGGTGGTAAGCGATATTTTAGAAAGTAATGGATCTTCTTCCATGGCTACAGTATGTGCCGGTTCGCTGGCATTAATGGATGCTGGCGTACCTGTTGCAAAGCATGTAAGCGGTGTGGCCATGGGTCTTATTACAAAAGAAGGCAAGTTTGCTGTATTGACAGATATACTCGGCGATGAAGATCATTTAGGTGATATGGATTTTAAAGTAACAGGCACACGTGATGGAATTTGTGGTGTGCAGATGGATATTAAAGTAGATGGCCTTAGTATGGATATTATGCGCCAGGCGCTTGAGCAGGCACGCAAGGGCCGCCTGCATATACTGGACGCCATGTACGACTGCATGCCAGCTTACAGAGAAGAGGTGAAACCACATGCACCACGTATGGTGAAATTCAGCATTGATAAAGAATACATAGGTGCAGTAATAGGACCCGGTGGTAAAGTAATACAGGAAATACAAAGAGAAACTGGCACCACAGTTAACATTGAAGAGATAGACAACATGGGTCAGGTAAGTATTTTTTCGGCTAAAAAAGAAGGGCTTGAAAAAGCGCTTAGCTGGATAAAAGGATTGGTAGCCACACCTGTAGTGGGAGATACTTATGAAGGCACTGTAAAAAGTATTAAAGAATTTGGCGCTTTTGTAGAATTTCTACCAAAGAAAGAAGGCCTGCTGCACATAAGTGAAATTAGCTGGAAGCGGCTCGAAAGTATGGAAGGAATTTTTAAAGAAGGTGATAAAGTGAAAGTAAAATTGCTGGATGTGGACCAACGCACCGGTAAATTTAAACTGAGCCGCAAAGTGCTGATGCCAAAACCTGAAGCACAAAATAAATCCTGAAATAATTGATAGCTTATAAAAAAAACCACGCCTGGCGTGGTTTTTTTTATTTCTTTATAATTTTCTGGGTAATGCTGCTGTGATTATTTGCAGTTACTTTCACAGTATACACGCCGCTTCGCAATTGTTTATTTATTGTAAAATTGCTTTGCCTGGTATAAAAAGTATACACCTGCTGGCCCTGAGCATTATAAATATCCAGTGTAGCCGGCAGCATTTTTTCGGGAATACCAATATTGAAATTTGTTGTTGAAGGATTAGGGTAAATACTTAGGCCAAAACTGCCCTGCTTTTTTACAACCAGTGTTTCGGAATACGCAATGCTTCCTGAATTTTCAATAATCTTTAACCGGTAATAATTATTTCCTGCAATGGCAGCAGCGTCTTTATAATTATAATTTACAGCAGCAGCATTGTTATTGTAAGAAGACAATGTGCTTACATCAGTAAAATTGCGGCCATCAGCACTTCGCTGTACTACATATTTTACTAAGCCTGTTTCGTTTGATGCAGTCCAGCCCAACCGGCAACTGCCGTCTGCGACATTTACTACATTAAAATTTGTGAGTTTTACAGGAACTACACCAATGGAAACAATCACACATCCTGTAGTGGCATTGGTGGAAGAAGAAGCAAATATCAGGGGAATATTACATGGAACACAAATAAAAGCAGTACCTGTTCCGCCCCCGCCCAATGTTCCCGAAATGATTGCACTGGTTACAATTGTAAGTGGAGTGCCTCCATAAATATTTACCAATGTTCCTTCAGGCCAGCCGATAAGTAATACACCGCAGGTGCTGGTACATTGGGCATAGCGGCTTTGTAAAGCCGTGGCACCGATGGGGCATTGTGCCTTTGTAATAGAGTAGTTAAAAGCTATCACAAAAAGTAATAGTTGCAGCTTTTTCATGTATGAATGGATTTAACTGGGCTGTTTTCATTAATACCGGGATGCTTGAGCTGCAGTGTGTGGAATGATTGCACTGTGGCAATATAAAAAGTATTCCGGTTAATAAAATCAACCTTTCTTAGTATCAATAACGATGCTTTAAAGATATAATTGTGCAGTTTTTCCGCTTTCTGGAACTTTTTTTAAATCTGATTTAAAGGATAAATTTTTGAAAACTTAATTGGAAAATGGCATTTTATAAATATGCCGCTGAATTTTTTGGACGCTGTTAAAGAAAAATATGTTAAAGGCCGCTCCATTTAGCAAAAATCAAACCAAAGCATTAAAAATTCAATTGAAGATTTCCCATTTCTAAAATTTAATTCCTACATTTGCCATCCTTTAAATTT